>JBBQXZ010000055.1:0-22279 GCA_038209145.1 Cytophagales bacterium
AGCCGAACTCAGGTCAATAACATAAGATAACAAATAGTTTTTTGTGGATTTTTTTTAAATTGATCCTCTATTGTAGCGTTTTCAACAATTATGTCGCCTCATAAGTAATTGACATTGAGAACAAAGCATTTATTTAGCCGAAAACCTATGAATTTTAAGAAACAAATGTTGTTGCTGGAGTTACCCACCTTTTAGTTATAGGCTGTGGCCTCATAGGATCCGATAATAATTGTGATGAAGAGGAACCCGTTCCTTTTGAAACGCCTGTATCGGAAGGGGTTTCCTGCCTGCTTAAAAATATAAACATAAATGAGACAGAAATCTCCCTGATTATTGATAATAGAACTGATTTAAAAAAGTATGTACGCTGCAATGCAAGTATTCCGGATATCGACCTTGAAAATTCCTTTCTATTGGCAGGCAGGACTAAACTGACTGCTTGTGGGAAATTAAAAGACCAGCATGTAGCTCTTAAATGTATCAAAATTCAAAATCACATTCAAATCTAAAAAGTTGATTGTCATAAACCAACGGATGTTTTTTATTTTGCAATCCTACCGATAGCGTACAGGGAGTACCCTGTTGAATTCATAGTAACTAAAGATCAATGATTATGAAAAAGTATTTTTTATTTGCGCTTATTGTATTGACAGCCTCTTTTGCCGTGGTTTAAAACCAGGGGCATTATTACTGGTACAAAGAAGAAAAAATAACCTTGTATCCCAATGAGGACAAAACATTCCTATTGTTTAATCATCAGCCTGAACCGGAAGATATAGCCAGGTTATTGGATATTGAAGGCAATAGGATAGGGGATATTACAAAAGTAGAATTAGGAGCTTCATTATTATCTAGTGCCATGCGGGATTCTGAAAAGGAAAATTTTTGGACAGTTGTGGAAAAGAAGAATATTGATATCATATCTCTCAGAGAAGACCCACGGTAAAGTGGAATTTGAATGGGAAATTATAAATCATACCTGGGACATTAATTCACAAATCGGAGGGGTATAGTCCTCAACGAATCTATAGTCCTCAACGAATCTGTTGAAATCGATTATTGGCAAACACCACTACCAGCTCAACAGATTATTTATATAAGAGTAAAAAACGCATGTGGCTGGAGCTATAAGCAAGAAACTTTTTGGGATGTGATTGGAGGATGCAGCTTCTGTGCTTTTACGGTATATCCAAATCCCGCAGATGGGGAGATTAGAATCCGTTTGGAAAACGAAGGGGAAAATACATCAGGCAAAAAAAACACATCCTCTTTACAGCCATATATCATCAGTATATATGGAGACAACAGTGAACTGATGTGGCAAAACGAAACTACTAAGCAGGAGAAAATCCGGAATTTACCAGTCTGACGGTTTAGAACCGTCTGACTGGTAAATTCCGTCAGAAGGTCATTGTGCGGCATTGAGAAAAATAGCGAAAATTGGGCGTATTTGATGGCTTGGTCATAAAAGCCGGACGAAGAAGTACAGCAGGATTATTTCCTGTTGTTTCGGGTAGGTTGAAAGTGGGGGAATAAACAAAAGGAAGCTTTAATAATGCCTTCAGTTCCACAAAATTTAGTGTGTCTATTTAAGGAAATAGTTAAAAAATTTGACTTTGTTGTAGCATTAATGACGATTCATCGCCTGTTAGTAATTAGACTCAATTAATCATGAAAAAACCCCTCATAGCGTTGTTTGTATTGATTTGTGCGGCATCATCAGGTTTCTTCCACTCCTCGTTCGTGTACACAAATTGATAGTAGTATGGAATCAAACTGCATTGCGATGACAATGGATGATACCTTGCGGTTCCATCTATTTGATATGGAAACGAACGGAAATCTTCCCCCGTGCCTATCTACGAGCCGGAACATCTTATGTTGTTTCGTAAAAATCCGACTAGCACATCTCCTGATGGATTATTGGAATTGCCCCTCTCGTTATCGATGAGCTTGGTAGAAGATCATTTCCAAGTTAATATTTCTGCTGGCATAGTAGATAGTTTGTATATGCAGATTTTGGAACAACCACTTGATACCATCACCTACATTTTAAAGGAAGCTTCTTCAAGTCCATGCCCACAGAAGGTTTTGGATGCTGTAGGCTTTAACCGAGAACATTTCAGAGACGATGCCCACAATAGGGTGTTGCAATTTTGCCGAAAAGAATAAATAAAACTATCATTAACCATTTACCAACTCTTTTTATCAGTCAGTTATGGATTTTTCACTCAATTCAAGACAAGTTCATCGACCAAAATCCAGGCTTTTTGGCCTTTTGCACCGTGCCATGCGGGCAGGGAGCCGAGTGGGTGGGCGATGAAGCGCATGTGTTCGATTCCGGTTCCCGAAAAGGGGATTTCAAGCTGGGCCAGAACGTTTTTGTCTTCCTTGGAAGGCTGACTGGGTTTGTGTTTTTTTGCCAGGGTCCATTCGCTGTCGCCTTTCTTGGTCCAGATTTCAATTTCGGCGGGGGGAAAAAACCGCGACCCGCCGTTGTACCAGAGGGAAAGGGACATGGAGCTGATGTCGGTGGGCCTGTCGAAGTCCATTTCCACCTCCAGGGGGCTGTTGAGAAATCCCAGCCAGTTGAGATTCCACGAATCGGGTATGGCCTTGGCCTTGTCAAACAGGCTGGCGGCCCCGTCGCCCTTGTACCTGTCGGCCGGGGGGTATTTGATTTCGTATCTGACCGGGGTGATATCGGACTCGATAAACTCTGCCGATGACAGCTTGCTGCCTGTCCATCCCGGGGAGAACGCCCTGGCTTTCAGGGTGAGATTTTCGGATATTTCCAGCGGACCTGCGTAGAGGGTGTGGTTGCCGCTGTCCGGTTCGGTGCCGTCCAGGGTGTAGAAGATGGAAGTCCCCTGTATGGGATGTTTGATTTCAACGTTCAGTTTTTCCCTGAAAAAGGCGTTGTCGAATTTGAACACGGGCGGGTTCAGCTGATAGACTGTCCCGTCGTCCTTGTAGCCCGTTTCCACCCTGGTGTTGGGCAGGGCTGCTTTTATCCGGTCCAGGGTCTGTGGGTCCAAGCCCGTGTTCCAGAGAAACAGCTGCCGTAGGTTTTGGAGTTTTTCCAGCTCCGCGGCGGAAGCTTCCTCCAACGGATTTCCAGACAGAGAAAGCAGCCGGAGGTTTTCAAGCCCGGCGAGCTGCCCGATGCCCTCACCCTTTATGGCAGCGAAGTTGAGAAACAGGCGCTCCAAGTTGGGGAAGTTCCGCAGTTCGGCCATGCCTGCATCGTCCAGCGGCATGTTGTTCAGGTTCAGCGAAACGGTCTGCCGCTGTATGGGGGCGAGTCCGGCCAGGGATGCGGGGTCAAAAGCCGCCCTTCCGAAATAACTCACGGAGAGGGCCGGTGATTCCATCCCCAGGACCTGTACCTTGCGGTAGAAATTGTTGAGTTCTTTTATAGTGCCGGCATCTGCGGCTGGAAAGTCATAAGTTTTAGCCACGGTGGAGAATTTCTCAACGGCAAGCAGGAACAGTGTGGTTGTGTCGGGGAATGCGAGCAGCTTTTTCTCAAAATCGGCTCCGCTATCTATCCAAGCCTCCAGAATGGCCTTTTCTTCCTCAGTCAGTTGGGGTTTGCCCTTCGGTGGCATGTGTTCCTCATCTTCCAGCGGCAGGTGCATGCGCTGGAAAATCAGGCTGTTTTCCTTGTCGCCCGATACCACGGCCGGTCCTGTTTCCCCCCCGACGGTGATGAATTCCGGCTTGTCCATGCGGAGTTCACCTTTTTGCTTGGAAGCTTTGTGGCAGCTTACACACTTGTTCTCCAGGATGGGCATCACCACGTGGGCGAACACTTCGGCGTCTTCCAGGCTCACGATTTGCTCCCCGTTCCCCGCAAGGGGTGCGGTGATGAAGTCTTCCCCGTGGGTGATGGAGGCTCCGAGGTGCCCGGATACCAGCAGGCCCGCGGTGACGAAGGCGAGGCCCGCCTGCCGCAGGGCGGGAGGAGATTTTTCCAGGTACACATATAGGAGCGAGGCTCCCCAGAAAACGGCCAGTCCGGTCCACTTGTGCCAGTAGAGGGCTTCGGGATCATATCCCGGCTCGCGGGAAAGCAGCATCCCGGCGATGACGGTGAACGACGCTGCGAGACTTCCCACCAGGAGAAGGCCGTTTCCGTAATGGCCGGAATCGCTTTTATCCCTCATCAGTGTGGGAAATGCGAGCACGACTACCGCCAACAGAAGCACGGCGATGGGGAAGTGGAGGACCAGGGGGTGAAGTCTCCCGAAGACGTGCAGCCAGTCGGGTATCACCAGCCGGCTTTCGGCCAATACGAGTACGAGTACAAACACGTGGGTGCCGAACAGCAGCTGTTCGGCTACGGCCTTCAATTTTTGGATTAGCATGGGGGTGTTTTCGGTTACTGGCTGGTATTTCTGTTTAGGCGATGAGGCCACTGACGGCCTTGCCGGAGACGTCGGTGAGGCGGTATCTTCTTCCCTGGTGTCGGAAGGTGAGCCTCTCGTGGTCCAGCCCGAGCAGCTGGAGCATGGTGGCCTGGAAGTCGTGGACGTGCACGGGGTCCTTCGCGATGTTGTAGCCGAACTCGTCCGTCTCGCCGTATACAATGCCGGGCTTCACGCCGCCGCCGGCCATCCATATGGAAAAGGCCCTGGGGTGGTGGTCCCTGCCGTAGTTGTCGGCCGAGAACCTTCCCTGGCAGTAATTGGTCCTGCCGAATTCCCCGCCCCAGATGACCAGGGTTTCATCGAGCAGGCCCCGCTGCTTGAGGTCCGTTATGAGCGCGGCGGAGGCCTGGTCCGTATCCAGGGCCTGCGCCGCCATCTCGTTGGGAAGGTTGCCGTGCTGGTCCCAGCCCTGGTGGTAGATCTGCACGAAGCGCACACCGTTTTCGGACAGCTTGCGGGCCAGTAGGCAGTTGGCCGCATAAGTGCCCGGGACTAGACATTCCGGTCCGTAGAGCTTGATGATGCTGTCCGGCTCCTTGCTGATGTCTGTAACCTCCGGGACGGCAGTCTGCATCCTGTAGGCCATTTCGTACTGCTGTATCTTGGTGGTGATCTCCGGGTCGCCGAAGGATTCGTAGTTCATTTGGTTGAGGTCTGCCAGCTTGTCGAGCATGCGCCTGCGGTCAGTCCTGTCCATACCCTCGGGGTCGGAAAGGTACAGCACCGGCTCCTCACCGCTGCTGAACTGCACCCCCTGGTGCACGGAGTCAAGGAAGCCGTTGGTCCATAGTTTGGAGTAGACGCCCTGCCCATTGCCCTTGCCCCGGGAGAGGAGTACGCAGAAACCCGGAAGGTTGTTGTTTTCGCTGCCCAGTCCGTAGCTCAGCCACGCACCCATGCTGGGGCGGTTACCCACCTGGGCGCCGGTCTGGAAAAAGGTCAGGGCTGGATCGTGGTTGATCGCCTCAGTGTGCATGGACCGGACGATGCAAATATCGTCCGCGATTTTTGCCGTGTGGGGGAAAAGGTCGCTGATCCAGGCACCCGCCTGCCCGTACTGCCTGAATCCGTGATGGGAACCCACCATCGGGAAGGAGGACTGCCCCGCCGTCATGCCGGTGAGGCGCTGCCCCTGCCGTACCGAGTCGGGAAGTTCCTCGCCCATACGCTTGTTGAGCAGGGGCTTGTAGTCGAAGGATTCCAGCTGGCTAGGTGCCCCGTTCTGGAACAGGTAGATCACCCGCTTGGCCTTGGGGGCGAAGTGGGGGATGTTGGCCATGAGCTTTTCGGTGTCGGGGGACCCGCTTCCGCTAAATAGGTCGGGTACCAGCAGGGACCCCAGTGCCAGGCTGCCAAGCCCGAGGCTTGCCTTGGAGAGAAACTTTCTCCTGTTTTCGTTGAGTCCGCCTTCCAATCTTTCTTTTTCCATATCAGGTTCTTGTTATTGCTTCTTCCAGGTTGTAAAGGGCTACCACGACCTGCATGAGGGCGGCCGCCCCGGGGGTTTTTATGTTTTCGGCCACAGGGGAGCTTCCCACGGTCACGGCTTTGACCAGTTCCTCCGGACGGTTTTCAAACCTGCCCAGTTCCTCGGCGTAATAGCCGGCAAGCAGGGCCAGTTCCTCTTCCTTCGGTTCCCTGCAGACGATCCGCACGAACGCCTCGGAGATGGCCGCTTCGGCATTCCCGCCATGTCTGTCCGCCAGTGTGGAGGCCAGCACGCGGGCGGCTTCGAGCACCAGCGGGTCGTTCAGCATGGCCAAAGCCTGCAAGGGGGTGTTGGTCCGGCTGCGGGTGATCTCGCACAGGTCCCTGTTGCTGCCGTCAAAGATGATGGGCTTCGGCGGCGGCGAGGTAAGCTTGATGAAGGTGTACAGTCCCCTGCGGTACAGGTCGTCTCCACGGTCCTGCCGATAGACTGCCAGTTCGCCCCTGCCGGATGTTGAGGCTTCCCACAGCCCCTTGGGCTGGTAGGGTTTCACACTGGGGCCTCCCACTTCCCTTACCAGCAGGCCGCTGCTGGCCAGCACGTGGTCCCGGATGTGTTCGGCGTTCAGCCGGATCCTGGAAGCGCGGGAAAGGTAGATGTTGTCCGGGTCGCGTTCCATGTTTTCAGGGGACACTTCGGCCGACTGCCCGTAGGCGGCAGAGGACACGATCTTTTTGACCAGGTACTTGATGTCCCATCCGCTTTCCCGGAAGTCCACCGCCAGCCAGTCGAGCAGTTCGGGATGCGAGGGCAGGTCGCCCTGCATGCCATAGTCACCCGCCGACTTCACGATGCCCACCCCGAAAAGCTCCTGCCAGACCAGGTTGACGAATACCCGGGCAGTCAGTGGGTTGTCCGAATCAAAGGTCCACGCAGCCAGGCCAAGCCTGTTTTGCGGAAATTTCGTGCCGTCGAAGGCAAATATCCGCTCGGGTGTTGAAGGCGCGACGGCCACGGTGGGTGCGTCATAGATTCCCCTGTCCAGGATGTAGGTAGTCCGCGATGTGTCTTGGTAATCCTCCATGACCGAGACCATGATCCGGCTGGTATCCCTGTGGTTGATGAAGTCCAGCACACCGTCCAGGTCGTTGTTTTCCACCCACATGATGGGGGTCTTGGCGGGTTTGGAGACGCTCACGTCACCCTCGTATCCCTTCTCGGGGGTGTTGTTGAAGAAGGAGAAGAGCTGAAAATAGTTTTCCTGGGAGATGGGGTCGTACTTGTGGTCGTGGCACTGGGCACATTCCACGGTCAGCCCCAAGACGGCCTTGGTGAAGGTGTTGGTCTTGTCAAGGATGTATTCGATGCGGTATTCCTCCTCTATCACCCCGCCCTCTTCGGTGTATTTGTGGTTGCGGTTGAAGGCCGTGGCAAGGATCTGCTCCTTGTTGGCGTCGGGGAGTAGGTCTCCGGCAAGCTGCCAGGTGATGAACTTGTCGTAAGGTAGGTTTTTGTTGAAGGCGTGGATGACCCAGTCTCGGTAGGGCCACTGGGTGCGGATGTTGTCGTCCTGGTAGCCGTAGGAGTCGGAGTATCGGGAGATGTCCATCCAGAGTACCGCCATACGCTCACCGAAGGCGGTGTCGGACAGGAGGCGGTCAATTAGTTTTTCCGTGGCATCGGGGCTTCCGTCGGAGGTATAATCCCGGACCAGCTCCGCGGATGGGGGAAGTCCGGTCAGGTCAAAGCTGAGTCTTTTGAGGAGGTGGGATTTATCGGCGGGGCCGTTGGGTTGCATGCCGCGACGCCTGAGGGCGGAGAGGATAAAGGCGTCGATCTCGTTGTTGGCCCAGTCCCCGGCGCCCGCTGCTGGCATGGTAGCCTTGACGGGGGACACGAAGGCCCAGTGGGGTTCGTACCGGGCTCCCTGGGCGATCCATTTGCGGATGGTTTCCTTCTCTTGCTCGCTCAGCTTCAGGTTGGATTCAGGGGGGGGCATGAGTTCGTTTTCGTCTGTGGAAAACAGTCTGTTGACTACCTCGGAGGCCTTGACATCACCTGATACGACCGCATGGGCTCCTGGGTTGTCCTTGAGGGCGGCATAGGCACCCTCCTCGGTGTCCAGCCTGAGACCCGCCTCGCGCTTGTTGGCATCCGGCCCGTGGCAGGCAAAACAGTTATCCGACAATATAGGACGGATGTGGAAGTTATAGCTGAGTTGGTCGCTGTCGGTAAAGGAGGCGGATTCTTCTCTTTTTTGATTACAAGCAGCGGTCCAAAACAAGACTAATACTAATATCAGAACTGGATAAACAACATGTTTAGGCATTTTTTCTTGGGTGTCAATACTAATCCTCAATTTCAAATTTGAATATTTTTCCAACAAAATCAAACCTAATTTTTATTTTAGGCTGTATTGATATTTTGTAAGATGAAATTGACATTGTGAACGGATCGACTCTTGGAGAGATATTTACCCGTTACGGTCAAAGATCTAAAGTTATTCATTTATTTGATACATCTAACAAAAAATAAGGGAGTTAAGTTTGTCATCCAAACCAGGAATGGAATAAAAAAAGACTGCTCTTTGGCAGCCTTTATCAAATCACACTTTTTTTATGGTAGAAAAATCAAATGTTTCCAAAAACTTGGTTGTGAAGTTTCCTTCCTTAAAATCCTTGTTTTCCAACAAGGCGAGATGAAAAGGAATGGTTGTCTTGATCCCATCAATGACAAATTCTTCCAAGGCCCGCTTCATCCGGACGATGACCTCTTCTCTGGACTGTCCGCTGACGATTAGTTTAGCGATCATCGAGTCATAGTTTGGCGGGATGATATATCCGGCGTATACATGGCTGTCTATCCGTACCCCTCTTCCACCGGGAAGATGGAGGTTGATGATTTTGCCTGGACTGGGCCTGAATCCGTTGGAGGGATCTTCGGCATTGATCCGACATTCCATGGCAAATAACTTCGGATAATAATTCTTCCCACTGATGGGTTCTCCTGAGGCTACTTTGATTTGTTCTTTGATCAAATCGAAATCAGTAACCTCCTCGGTGATGGGATGCTCCACCTGAATACGGGTATTCATTTCCATAAAATAGAAATTCCGGTGTTTGTCTACCAGAAACTCCACGGTTCCCGCACCTTCGTAAGAAATGGCTTCAGCTCCTTTAATGGCTGCAAGTCCCATCTGATCGCGTAATTCATCCGTAATAAAAGGGGAGGGAGTCTCTTCTACGAGTTTCTGATGACGGCGTTGGATGGAGCAGTCCCTTTCAGAAAGGTGGCAGGCGCGTCCACGACTGTCTCCGATGATTTGGATTTCGATATGACGGGGTTCTTCCAAAAATTTTTCCAAATAGAGACCGTCGTTTCCAAAAGCCGCAGCAGATTCTTGTCTTGCGTCATCCCAGGCTTTTTTAAACTCATCAGGTTCCTTAACTACCCGCATCCCGCGGCCTCCGCCTCCTGCTGTTGCCTTGAGGATAATCGGATAGCCAGTGGCATCGGCAATCTTCAGGCCCTGCTCCACATCTTTGAGTAATCCCTCAGATCCGGGGATGGTGGGAACACCTGCCTTGGCCATGGTGGCTTTTGCAGTGGCTTTATCACCCATTTGATTGATCATATCGGGACTGGCTCCAATAAATTTTATCCCATATTCTTCACAGATTCTCGAAAATTCGGCATTTTCCGAAAGAAATCCATAACCTGGATGGATGGCATCGGCATTGGTGATTTCCGCAGCCGCGATGATACGGGGGATATTTAAGTACGAATCTTTGCTTGGAGCAGCACCTATACAAACGGCCTCGTCGGCAAACCTTACATGAAGGCTGTCTTTGTCCACGGTAGAATAAACGGCCACAGTTTTGATGCCCATCTCCTTACAGGTTCGAATAATGCGTAGGGCTATTTCTCCTCTGTTGGCTATTAATATTTTTTTGAACACTTTTTTTATTCAGTTTTTCGGGTGGTGGATTTATTCAGAAACCTCAATTAAAAAAAGAGGCTGGTCGTATTCCACCGGAGAGGAATTTTCCACCAAAACTTTTACGATTTTACCTGAAATTTCAGCATCAATTTCGTTGAAAAGTTTCATGGCCTCAATAATTCCTACTGTTTGCCCGGCCTGAATGGTATCTCCCACGTTGACAAAGGGACCTGTCTCGGGATTGGAGGATCTGTAGAAAGTGCCAATCATGGGGGACTTAATTTCTTTGTGGTGGGTGTTGGTTTCAGCTGTTGGGGTGCTGTTGGAAGATGGGGAAGGTTGTTGTGTGGTGGTTGTATTAAGGGAAGGTGCCGCCTGGGAGGGAGATTCGATCACCCGAATCGAAGATGGGGCATCAACATTTTTTTTTATGGAGAGCTTAAACTCATCCGTCTCTATTTTCACCTCGGCCAAGCCTGAGTGGGAAATAAAGTCAATCAACTCTTGTATCTCTTTGGCTTTCATAATTCGATTATTTGATAGGTGCTATAGGGCAACCTGTAACACGATGGGGCGGAATTATTTGTCTGTAAACTTTTCAAGCCCCCTAATGTAATAATATTTGATGAAGGTTTTTGTATTTATTTCACTCTTTCTGAATAAGAACCGTCCCGGGTATCCACTTTTATGAGAATGTCCTGGTTGACAAAAAGCGGAACCATAACCACTGCCCCTGTTTCCAGGGTGGCAGGTTTCAAGGTGTTGGTTGCCGTATCTCCCTTTATGCCAGGTTCTGTATAGGTGATCATCAGTTCTACAAAAGCAGGTAACTCGACACCCAACGGTTTTTCAGTTTCAGCATGGATAAGGATATCCACCATTTGGCCTTCCTTCAATAATTTTGGACGTTCAATTAGGGACTCTTCAATGGGTATCTGTTCAAAAGTCTCCGAATCCATAAAATGATAGCCCATGTCATCGGAGTAAATAAATTGGTGTTGTCGTTTTTCCACGCGGGCGGTGGTGATTTTCTCTCCGGAATTGAATGTTTTATCCAACACCTTACCATTCGTTAGGCTTTTCAATTTGGTTCTGACGAAAGCCGGCCCTTTGCCCGGTTTTACATGTTGAAATTCAACAATGGTCATGATGTCGTGGTTGAATTCCAAACATAACCCATTCTTAAAGTCTGCGGTGCTTGCCATTGGTTGATTTGATTAAGTATGTTGGTTAGGAACTTATTTGGTGTCGTATCCCCATTTGAGGTAAATGGAGCCCCAGGTAAATCCACCGCCAAATGCAGCAAGAATAAGGTTGTCCCCCTTCTTTAACTGTGATTCATAGTCCCACAAACAAAGGGGTATGGTGCCGGCGGTAGTATTTCCGTATTTTTCAATATTTAACATTACTTTTTCCGGACCTATGCCCATTCTGTTTGCTGTGGCATCTATGATTCGTTTGTTTGCCTGATGGGGAACAAGCCAGTCGACATCATCGCTTGTGAGGTGGTTTTTGGCCATGATTTTTGCACTGACATCTGCCATGTTGGTGACGGCAAATTTATAAACCGTCGACCCTTCCTGAGAAATGTAATGTTCTTTTCTGGCAATCGTCTCCAAGCTCGCCGGACGCAGACTACCTCCTGCTTTCATGTGCAGGAAATCCGCTCCTCCTCCATCAGCGTGTAGCATCGAATCCACTATCCCCAAATCCTCCGTGGTAGGCTCCAACAACACGGCACCCCCTCCATCTCCGAAAATGATACAGGTTGACCTATCTTCGTAATTGACAATAGCTGACATCTTATCCGCGCCAATAACGATTACTTTTTTGTGAAAGCCCGTTTCAATAAACTGGCTGCCAATAGTCAACCCGTACAAAAAGCCTGAACAGGCGGCGGATATATCAAAACCATAACTTTTTTTGGCGCCAACATTGGCTGCTACCAGATTGGCAGTCGAAGGGAAAAACATATCAGGAGTGACCGTGGCGCAAATAATCAGGTCTATTTCTTCCGGTGAGGTGTTTGTTTTTTCAAGTAGACCTTTTACAGCTTCTGTGGCTATAACGGAAGTACCCTGGTGATCACCTTTTAATATGCGCCTTTCTTTAATACCTGTACGGCTGACAATCCATTCATCATTGGTATCTACCAAGGTTTCAAGTTCCTTATTGGTCAGCACATAGTCAGGTACCCAACCGTGTACTCCAGTGATGACAGCTCTGATTTTTCTCATGTAGTGTTTTCTTTTTGATGTGGCTTCAACCGCTTGTTTACACGCATGATACTACCTCATAGGGTAGTCAAGGATTCGATTCAAAACCAGCATTTTTGTTTTCCTTTAATTAAAAGGAATGCCAAAACTATTTAAAATGTAGGTGTCCACCAAAGGTTTTTCAAAGTTGATCGAATAATAAACGGTTTTATGGCGTTTGTTTACCTTATTTTTATAGGCGACAACCTACAGACTTTCTTGAAGAGGCTGGGAAAATGTGATTTATTATTTTTCAACGATTCGTGTAAAATCATACGGAAAAAAAGAACTGGTCAACAAAAGTATGTTACCTATCAGCAAGTTAAATCAATATAACTGGTGTCTGCTTTCAAAAGGACAGGTCAGTCTTGAGGGAATTCCCCTTATTTGTTTATTAAGTCGGGAACGAGATTTAATGGTACAAAAAACCTTTGGTTATTTACTGGAAATTTGGAAATATATCCCCGAATCTCATCGCATAGAAAGGGATTAAATTAAATTAACTAGAAATAAACACGTTATCACACTTCTACTTTTTGGGATACCTTTGACTCGGACATAATCCCGTGCAGGTCCTCATCAGTAATTTCTTTTTTAAGATCGGCATGTTCCAAGAATAGCTCATAGACCGAATCAAGTTCCATTTTGGTGATGGAATGTCCGATTTTGTGAAGCCGGAAGGCGAGGGCAGCCCGGCCGCTTCTTGCTGTAAGGACAATCATGGATTCATCCACGCCTACATCCACCGGGTCAATGATTTCATAGGTTTCACGGTGTTTTATAACCCCGTCTTGATGAATCCCCGAGGAATGCGCAAAGGCATTTGACCCTACAATGGCTTTGTTGGGTTGCACCTGCATGCCCATAAGTTCCGCAACGAGATGGCTGATTGGGTTTAGTAATTTAGAATTTATTCGGTGGGAGACATTTAGCCTGGGGTGTTGCTTGATGATCATGGACACCTCCTCCAACGACGTATTTCCAGCTCTTTCCCCAATGCCGTTGATGGTGCACTCTACCTGTCTGGCTCCATTCATCACTGCGGATATGGCATTTGCTGTTGCTAGGCCAAGATCATTGTGGCAATGGGCAGAAATGATTACCTTTTCTATTCCTCGGACATTGTTCATCAGGTATTTGATCTTTGCACCATACTCATCGGGGAGGCAGTATCCTGTAGTGTCGGGGATGTTGAGTACCGTTGCGCCGGCCTTGATGGCTGCCTCGCAGACCCTAGCCAGGTATTCGTTTTCTGTTCTTCCGGCATCTTCCGCATAGAACTCGACATCCTCCACATATTTTTTGGCATGCCCCACAGCTTCGGCGGCCCATTCCAGGATCCTGTCTCTGTTACTTTGAAATTTATATTTGATGTGGTAGTCAGAGGTACCGATTCCCGTATGAATTCTTGCCCTTCGGGCAAACCTGAGGGCATCTGCGGCTACTTCAATGTCTTTTTTCACGCCCCTCGAAAGGCCACAAACAATGGGTTCGGATACATTTTTCGAAATCTCTACCACCGAGTTGAAATCGCCGGGACTGGAAATGGGGAATCCGGCCTCTATCACATCCACACCAAGCAGTTCGAGGTGTTGGGCGATTTCAATTTTTTGGGGTGTGTTGAGCTTACAACCGGGGACTTGTTCTCCGTCTCTTAGGGTGGTGTCAAAAATTAATACGCGACCTGTATCCATATCTACCGTTTGTTTTGGAAGTTTAAATGTAAAACCTTATGGGATCTTTCTAAATTGATATATCTTTAATGTTCCGATACCCAATGGTTATTTATAGTTTATAATATACACAAAATCAATATATTAAGGGTTTAAAAAATATGACACCCACTTCAAAAAAAGATTTTTTGTTTGAATTAATTAAAAACTTGTCAGCAGCCGAAAAGCGTAGTTTTAAGCTTTTTGCCAACCGACTGGAGGCCAATCAAGAGGCGAAATTTATCCAGTTATTTGATGTTATGGATAAGTTGGAAATATATGATGAGGAAGCCTTGCTAAAAAAAGCGCCAGTGACCCAGAAGCAATTGGCCAATATGAAGTCCCACCTATATAAACAAATTCTCGTCAGTTTGAGGCTGATCTATGCCGACCGCAATGTCGAGCTTCAACTCAATGAGCAGATTGATTTTGCCCGGATTCTATACAACAAGGGATTGTATTTGCAGAGTTTAAAACTGCTGGATAAAGCAAAACATACGGCAAGCCAATATTTTTTGGATACCATTGTCCTTCGTGTGGTGGAACTTGAAAAGGTCATTGAATCCCAGCATATAACCCGAAGTATGCGTAACCGTGCGGAGATGCTCAGCAGTCAGGCTGATGAGTTGGTGGGGCATGTGACAAAGAAAAACACCTTCAGTAATTTGTCCCTGCAACTCTATGGCCTGTACCTAAAAACAGGCTATGTCAAAGACGAGGAAGGCAGAAAGCGCGTGGAAGCATTTTATCACCGAAACATGCCCGAATTTGAGATGCAAGAACTGGGATTTTATGAAAAACTCTATCTGTTTCAGGCGCAAGTTTGGTTTTATCATATCATCCAAGATTTTCCACTTTGCTTTAGGGCGGCACAGCGTTGGGTTGATCTTTTCGATGAGTTCCCTTATATGCGGAAGGTGGCGACGGGAAATTACCTTAAATCCTACCATTACCTGCTGGATACGCTTTTTTACTTGGGGTATTACGAGAAGTTTAATGAAGTGCTTCAGTTATTTAAGGAAAACTTGGATGCCGCTGACTTCCAGATGGATGATAACTGCCGGCTGCTTGCTTTTTTATACGTGTACTCCAACACCCTCAACATTCACTTTATGCGGGGAGAGTTTTCCCGAGGCGTCAACGAAATAATGCCGCAGCTCACCAAGGAAATGCGAAAGCTGAAGAACAAATTGGATGTCCATCATCAGGCCGTTATTCACTACAAAATTGCCTGTCTTTATTTTGGAGCTGGGGAAAACTTACAGGCAATTAGGTACCTGGACAAGGTGATTAAGCGTACTGGGGTAGGACTTAGTGAAGATCTTCAGTGTTTTGCGCATATCTTAAAATTAATATCAAGCTACGAAGCAGGGTTGGATGAGAATCTGGACAAACAGATCCGAAATGTATATAAAGTATTGGTAAAAATGGACGATTTACATCAGGTCCAGAAGGAGATGATTTCCTTTATCCGTCAGCTGGGTCAGATTTTTGACTATCAATTGAAGATGGCATTTATGGATTTGCGCGAAAAACTTAAACCTTACGAATCCCATCCTTATGAAAAAAGGGCCTTTTTATATCTTGATATCGTCTCATGGCTTGAAAGTAAGATTGAAAACCGATCTGTTCAGGAAATCATTCAGGAAAAGTTCCGGGAAAAAATGAAGGCAATTGAAAAATTGTGACATGTGGTAGCGGTATATACACAAAAACCAACCTGTGATCAGGTTGGTGTTGTATATTTGTGATGATACAGCCGGGTAGTTATTAGGCCGTTACTTCTTTTTCCATGATGACCTGTCCTTTGTGGTACAGTTTGCCATCAAGCCAAAAAGCCCTGTGTCTTAAGTGGATTTCTCCTGTGGTAGGACATTGAGACAGGCCTGGAGCTGTTAATTTATAATGTGTTCTCCTTTTATCTCTTCTGGTTTTCGAAATTTTCCGTTTAGGATGTGCCATTTCTTATTTTATTAAAATTATTTTTTTTGCTTAAGTTTCTTCAATTCTTCCCACAAGGGGTTGTTTTTCGGTTCGTCCTCGACTTCATCGGCAGAATCTTCACTGACATATACCAGTTTACCATTTTCATCGTATTCTTCCTCCGCTTCTTTCCGATAGTTGGGATGAATCCGCTTGAAGGGAACAGCTAACAGGATGAACTCGTAAATGAGTTGGGCTACATTAATGCTAGCCGTATCATTGGTAATAATGAAAATCTCCTCACTAAGCTCCTTCTCTTCCGGGCCGTATTTGTACAACACACGCTCTTTTACCTCGATAACTTCGTCGTATATTTCCAAACTCCTGTCGCAAGTCAACCCGACTGTGCCTGATATGTCAAACCAAGCCTCAATCACCGAAGCCTGTTTCAACAGGGTAACCTTCACTTGGAGTGAACCATTTGGAGCAATCTCATTGCCTTCAAAATAGCCCAAAAACTCCCCGCCAATTTCAAAAGGAAATACATGCTCCCCTTCTTTTAGACGAATGATATCAATATCAAATGACCGTAAGAATTTCACTGTTCCCTCCTTTTGATAAATTAAGACCGCAAATTTAGGCAATTTTTTTTCATAAATGAAAGGTAGCTTCTAATTTTTTCACTCCTCTTCCCAATTCCCTTTTCGGCAGATAATTTCATAGGCCTGAAACAGTGCCGCCCGCATCGATCCCTCATTGGCCATGTTTTTCCCCGCAATGTCATAAGCAGTGCCATGGTCCGGGCTTGTCCGGACTACAGGAAGACCGGCAGTAAAGTTCACTCCTGTTTCAAAGGATATGGTTTTGAAAGGTATTAACCCCTGATCGTGATACATGGCCAAAATTCCGTCAAATTTGCGGTGATGCAACATCCCGAAAAAACCATCTGCCGGATATGGGCCAAATACAAGTGCCCCTTTGTCCTTATAGTCACGGATTAGCGGTTGAATTATCTCAATCTCCTCCTTACCCAAAAGTCCGTCTTCACCTGCGTGGGCATTAAGTCCCAATACCGCAATTTTGGGTTTGGAAATCCCAAAATCATCTTTCAAAGACTGGATCATGATGTTCAGTTTTTCGCGAATTAATTGTGGAGTAATGAGATCGGCTACTGCCCTCAAGGGAACGTGGGCAGTAACAAGCCCAACACGCATGTCTTCAGAAACCATAAACATCATGCTTTTCTTGGATTCGAAGGCTTCTGTCAGGTATTCAGTATGGCCTATGAATTTGTTTTCCGGCGTATGGATGTTGTTTTTGTTAAGCGGCGCTGTGACGAGGGCATTCAGGTGGTTTTCTTTAAGATCCGCTACTGCTTGGCTGAGGGCTGCCAAAGCCATCTTACCTGCTTCGGCTGTTTCTACCCCCGGAATGATTTCCGGGCTGTCCTGCTGTACATTGATGACGTTGATTTTTTTATGGTGTACCTCGGAGATGTTTCTGATTTGCATGAAGTTGAACTCCTCCAATCCAAGGGCTTTTTTATAAAACGTAAGCACTTTGCCATGTCCATAAATCACCGGCGTGATGATCTTGTGTAGGCGGCTGTCCTGCAAGGCCTTTATCGTGACTTCGGCTCCAACGCCATTGATGTCACCGATGCTGATTCCTATGACGGGCTTACTTTTTCTGATGTTCATATGTTTACTTGGTTCGAAATGCAAATTTATCTGTACGGTTAAGTCTGGCAATTTAGTAAATTCCCGGCATTATCGTCCAACTTCCTGCCGACAAGGTGTAAATTAACGATTTCAGTTTTTCAATAAGTAAAAGCCGGTTTCTTTCCGCCATCAATTCGATAAGTGTGGGGAATAGTAGCATGGTTACATATTATTGTTTTACTTTTGACCTCTGAAATTCCTGAAGCAACTATGGATAAGGTACGGGCAAAAAAGTATTTGGGACAGCATTTTCTTACGGATTTGCACATAGCGGAGCAAACGGCCATGGCTGTAACCGGGCACAGGAATGTCCAAACCGTACTGGAGATTGGGCCCGGAATGGGAGTGCTGACGGATTTTCTGATTACCCAACCATGGGACCTTCACCTGATAGAAATTGACAAGGAGTCTATCGCCTATCTGGCCAAAAAGTATCCTGACCTGAAGGATAAGACCATTCATGCCGACTTCCTGAAAGTGAAACTTCAGGATTTAACCCCGCATCCATGCGCGGTAGTTGGTAACTTTCCCTACAACATTTCTTCGCAGATATTTTTCAAAGTCCTGGAAAACAAAGGCCAGGTCATGGAGGTGGTAGGCATGTTGCAAAAGGAAGTTGCCGACCGCCTGGCTGCCAAAAAAGGCAATAGGACCTATGGAATACTCAGTGTGCTCCTTCAGGCATTTTATAATGTCGAATTGCTGTTTGATGTACCTCCCCATGTGTTTGATCCTCCACCGAAAGTCAACAGTGCGGTGATCCGGGTACGCCGAAACGATGTCGACCAACTTTCCTGTGATGAAAAGTTATTTTTCAGGGTGGTAAAACAGGCCTTCAGTACCAGGAGAAAGACGCTCCGCAATGCACTAAAACCCATGGGTCTGTCCGAACAACTCAAGGTAGATCCCATGCTCGATTTGAGAGCTGAACAGCTCGGAGTTGAAGAATTTGTTTCCCTAACCCATAAAATACAGGCGTCGTGGAATCCATAAGAATATTTGAACTTTCGAAGGAATACCTGGAAAGATTGCGTGAGCGCATTGCCGCAGAAGATGTGGTATTCATTCAGGAATCCATGATCGATGCCAAAAAAGCGGACATCGCTGCTCTTTTGGATGAGCTAAACATGGAGGAGGCCTTATTTGTCCTCCGCAGTTTGGATCCTTCGTTTTCTGCGGATATATTGATAGAGTTGGATGAGGATCCCCAATATAAGGTTATCAAGGCGATGGAGCCTTCCGAATTGGCCAGCCTTATCGATGAGATGGAGTCCGATGATGCGGTGGATGTACTGAACCAACTGGTCGTCAAGGACAGGGAAGAGGTAATCCGTCAGCTGGAAAAAAAAGAAAAATCCCTGCATATCATTGAATTGCTCCGCTATGATGAATACAGCGCGGGGGGGTTGATGGCCAAAGAGTTTATCAAGGCCAACCACAACTGGTCGGTAATACAAACGATTGATGAGATCCGCAGGCAAGCGGAGAATGTGGATAAAATATACTCGATTTATGTCGTAGACAACAAGGAGAAACTGATCGGCAGGGTAGCTTTGAAGAAAATTATTTTAGCGGCTTCGGATACAAAAATCGCAGACCTCTATGAGGACATCATCATCTCTGTCCCCACAAATATGGATGGAGAGGAAGTAGCGGAAATAATGCGGAGATATGACTTGGAAGCTGTCCCAGTAGTGAATGTCAAGAATAAACTGGTGGGAAGGATTACTGTGGATGACATTCTGGATTTGATCCGCGAGCAGGCTGACGAGGACATTCAGGCCATGACGGGTATTTCTGATGATGTGGAGGAATCCGATTCAGTGTATCGCCTGTCCCGAGCCCGGTTGCCCTGGTTGCTGATCGGAATGGTTGGCGGCCTGATGGGGGCCGGCTTCATTGGGTTTTTCGAGGAAGGGTTGAAAGCCGTGACAGCCTTGGCATTCTTTATTCCCCTGATTACCGCAACAGGTGGCAATGTAGGCATTCAGTCTTCCACATTGGTCGTACAATCGTTGGCAAACAAATCTGTATTTGAGGATTCGTTGGTCAAGCGGCTCCTGAAGGTACTCATAGTAGCACTATTGAACGGGTTGGTTCTGGCATCGTTTGTATTACTTACGGTGGTTTTTGCGTATGGTCAACCGATAGAGTTTGGGTTGGTGGTTTCCATTGCCTTGTTTAGCGTGGTGTTATTGGCTTCATTCATGGGGACACTTACTCCCATCCTTCTGGACAAGGTTGGAATCAATCCGGCCATGGCTTCCGGTCCGTTTATTACTACAGCAAACGATTTGTTGGGTTTGGCGGTATATTTTTCGGTGGCCATGCTACTGCTGTAAATGTAAAAGAGATTAATATGCATGTCTTGATAATAGATTTGATGCATCACAGCATCGTTCCACTATTGGAGCGGGAAGGTTATATTGTGGATTATAGGCCGGATATCTCCCGGGAGGAAATCCTGGCCGTCATCGGCTCTTACACAGGACTGATCATCAGGTCCAAAACACCTATTGACAGACCGTTACTTGAGCAGGCGCACGAATTAAAATTTGTGGCACGAGCTGGGGCCGGGTTGGATAATATTGATTTGGAATACCTGAAAGCACATCAAATCTCCCTTTATCATGCGCCTGAAGGCAACCGCGACGCAGTCGGGGAACATGCCGTGGGGATGATTTTGGCCTTATTCAATAAGTTTTTGCAGTCAGATACACAGATACGGAAGGGCATATGGGACAGGGAAGCCAACAGGGGGGAAGAACTTGCCGGCAAAACAGTGGGTATCTTTGGTTATGGCAATATGGGAAAGGCATTTGCCAAAAGGCTTCGCGGATTTGGTGTACGTATCCTGGCTTATGACAAATACCTGGATGGTTTTGGAGATGAATATGTGCTGGAGTCTACTTTTCAAGAAATTCAGCAAGAAGCGGATATCTTGAGTATTCATGTACCCCTGACGGAAGAAACCCGCTATTTTTTCACCATGGAAGTCTTGGAGCAGTTTTCAAAACCCTTTTACCTCATCAATACAGGCAGGGGAGAGGTGATTTCATTCGACACTATCAATGAGGCACTTTCCGGCAATATCCTGAAAGGAGCCTGTCTGGATGTGCTGGAAAATGAGCGGCTTCACGCTTTGAGTCCCAGCCAAAAAATTTCCTTCAGGCGCTTGGCCGAGAGAAGTAACGTGATATTCTCTCCCCACGTAGCTGGCTGGACTTTTGAGTCTTACGAAAAAATAAATCAGGTGTTGGTAGCAAAGATTTCTGGGAGGTGGACCGGTTGAGAATGCTACATTTTGGGTATTTAAAATTGTAAAATAAGAATTCTTCCGTTATCTTTGTATTTGAAAATATCAGAATAGGTAAAAGAAACGGTCTCAGTATTGAGGCCGTTATTTTATTTATTAGGAGTCAATCAAACGAATATGGGAAACATACAGTATTACACCGAAGAAGGTCTGAAAAAACTTAAAGACGAGCTTCAAGAACTGAAGACGCGGGGTAGAACAGACATTGCCAGGCAAATTGCCGAAGCAAGGGATAAAGGTGACTTGAGTGAAAATGCTGAATATGATGCTGCCAAAGATGCTCAAGGCCACCTTGAACTTAAAATCGCCAAGCTTGAAAATGTTGTAGGGAATGCCAGGGTATTGGATAACTCCAAACTGGATATTTCCAAAGTGGGTATTTTGAGTACGGTAAAAATCAAAAATATTAAAAACGGCATGACCGTGACGTACACCCTGGTGTCAGAAGAAGAAGCTGACTTAAAAGCCAATAAAATTTCCCTGGCCTCTCCTTTTGGAATGGGGTTGTTGGGAAAGAAAAAAGGAGAAATTGCGCAAATCAAAGCTCCTGCTGGAGTTTTGGAATTCGAAGTTTTAGAAATTTCCCATGATTAATTTACTTTTCCCGGTTAGGTACTAATCGGGATTTTTGTGAAAAAACCACCAAACCATGTCCACCATCTTTACCAAAATCATCAACCGGGAAATACCCGCCTACATCGTGGCGGAAGATGATCACAACATCGCTTTTTTGGATATCATGCCGTTGGTGAAGGGGCACATCCTCGTGGTGCCCAAACAGGAAGTGGATTATATTTTTGATTTGGATGATGAAAAATATTCCAATCTACTGCTATTTTCCAAAAAAGTAGGGAAAGCCCTGGAATCCGTCATTTCCTGTACTCGCATAGGAGTAGCTGTGATCGGATTGGAAGTGCCTCATGTTCATGTTCACCTGGTTCCCTTGCGCAGTATGGATGATATTGATTTTAGCCGTCCCAAGCTGAAGCTTTCTCCGGAAGTAATGAAAGAGATAGCCGGAAACATTAAGAGGGCCTACAATTCGCTACTCCGCTAAATCACAAACCCTTTGAGAATTACGAATTAGGAATTACGATTAAAGAATTAAAAATTCATCATTCAAGTTTTTTTGGAATCGTCGACTAGAGCTCTCCCTTCCGTATCCACTACGTTCTACGGATTCTGCGACTTAAGGGGGATGCAGTTCAATAACGTTAAAATTACACCATTTTCTTCTGAAAGGAGATCTATCCAAAATATAAAATTGTGTGAACCAGTGCTTGTCATTTACCCAAAAAAATCCGCACAAATCCGTTTCATCCGCCAAATCAGCGTTCCATCCAACAAACCCTAAGCAAAGATTAACAGGTTTGGGTTTTGGCGGAATCGGAATAACACCCCAGCCCTTACTGCTGCCAAAACGAAAACGCTAATTTTTCCAAACCAGGAGCTCCGCTATCGCTGCACCCCCGGTTACTGATTTTACCTCTTTGGGGCTTTATATAATTTTCATTTTATCATTAATCATTTTTCAGGCATCGTCAAACCAT
>JBBQXZ010000056.1:0-21738 GCA_038209145.1 Cytophagales bacterium
ATGGCTTGGGGAATACCTGAAGAAGTTACAGAAATCCCAAGAATGGCACCTCCCGCTATATGGTTGCCAGATGCGGAAATTGGAAACTCTCCCAGCGAACCCATTTTGATGAAAGATGGACCATATAAAGGGCAACTGCTGCATGGAGACGTGACCCATGGAGGCATCAAGCGTGATTTCCTTGAGAAGATAAATGGTTCTTACCAAGGGGTAGTCTTCCGTTTTACCCAGGGCCTGCATGCGGGAGTCAACCGGTTAACCTGGGGTCCTGATGGTGCCTTATATGTCGGGGAGGTCGGTATGGTGGGTGGATGGAGCTGGAAAGAACGGCAATACGGTCTTGAGAAATTGACCTACACCGGTAAGTCTACGTTTGAAATGCTGGCCATTCGAGCCAAGCCCAATGGGTTTGAGATCGAATTTACCGAACCATTGCAGGACAGGAAATGGTCGGCGGATAATTTCTCCATCCAACAATGGTGGTATTTGCCAACAGCTTCTTATGGAGGTCCTAAAAAAGATCTGGAAAATCTTTACCCCACACAGATATCTGTATCGGACGATAGAACCCGCATTTATTTGGAAGTTCCAGGATTGAAAAAAGAACACGTAGTCTATTTTCTTTTACCTGAACATATTACCAATAATCAAGGTGAATCCCTGTGGTCGGGAGAAGCTTGGTATACCCTCAATCAAATTCCCACTGAATAAACTCAGATTACCATGCAAAATGATTCAAATGGAATTGACCGGAGGACATTCCTCCATCGATCGGGAGCCCTGATGGCTCTTGGAGCAGCCGGTTTCAATCCAATAACCAACCAAATCAGCCAACCCATGAAAAAGCCGTTGAAAAATATAACGATAGATCACGTGGATTCCAATTTTGAACGTGAACCGCTGACTCCCTATCGGTTTAAAGGAAGTGCTATCACGGAGGCATGGCAGGTTTTGTCGTATATGCGATCAGGTAGTGGCATCCATAAAATCGGAATAGGAACTCAGGGGGTACTTTGGTCGGATCAACGTGTATTTGCGGCCCATTCTACCAACGGTGGCAATGCCCTCATGTATGCCATGACTGAAAGGGCGTTGCAGCTCGCAAAAGGAAGAAGCTTTACCGATCCGGTATCCTTTCTGGACGAACTATTTCCAGAAGTATATGCCTATGGCCAAAAAATCACCGGTAACCCCGACCTGAAAGCCACATTTGCGCTGAACGCGCTCGTTTCCGTTGACAATGCTGCCTGGCTGCTTTTCGGAGAGGAAAATGGCTTCACGCAATTTGATGAAATGATACCGGAGGCTTATAAACCGGGCCTTTCCCATAGGCATGACAAAGTAGCCAGTATTCCTTCTTTTAGTGTGGGAGCGAAAGTGGAAGATGTGAAAGCTGCTGCCGACAAAGGCCATTTTATCATGAAGCTGAAGATCGGTTCCGCAGGCACCCAAAAAGAAATGTTGGAGAAAGACATTGACTTTCTGACCGCAGTACACAAGTCTTTGGGCCACTTGGAAACACCTTACACTTCCAATGGAAAAATTCCATACTATTTTGATGCCAATGAGCGGTATGAGACCAAGGAAACGCTGGAAAGATTTTTGGATCATGCCAAAAAAATCGGTGCATTTGATCAAATAGCCGTTCTTGAAGAGCCTTTCGGTGAAAAAAATGAGAGTTATGTGGGTAACCTAGGTGTACGAGTCGCAGCTGATGAAAGCGCCCATACGGTAAAGGATGCCCTTATCCGGATAGAGCAGGGATATCAGGCCATTGCCGTAAAAGCAATCGCAAAGACAATGAGCATGACCATGAAAATCGCCCAGGCGGCCTATGAAAGAGGAATTCCTTGCTTCTGTGCCGATCTTACGGTAAATCCTATTCTGGTGGACTGGAACAAAAATGTCGCTGCCAGGTTGGCTCCATTTCCGGATATGAACCTTGGTCTTCAGGAAACCAATGGTCATCAATATTACAAGAATTGGGATACCATGTTATCCTATCATCCCATGCCGGAGGGTTCTTGGGTTAAGACCAAGGAGGGAGTTTATCTCACAGATAACTCGTTTTATGAAAAAAGTGGCGGAATATTGGCAGCATCATCGCATTATGAGTCCGTCTTTGCTCATCAGATGTAAAAGTTATTTTAGCTCTAGTAAAATTACAAACTTGTAACTTAGGTTAATTACGGACTTAGGTTATGAGCTTTTATATTTTAATTTGTAACTATAAAAGTATTTAATTTAATAAAAAAAAGAATGTTTAATCGTTTTTAAAAAAAAGCTGATTGACAATTTTTAAATTGATAAAGTTAGTTTACATTTGAAAAAATGTATTTTAAATATATAAAAATGTCGATTAAAAAATTAGAATTGTTTATCCTAGAAAGCTTGGAAGTAGAGGGCAAAGTTTCATTTTCATCATTAATTTAAAACACCTGTGAAAATAATACTTGTAGATGATGATCCGATTGTAATTTTATTACAAAAGAAATTAATGGAGAAAGTTGGGATGATCGACGAAGTGGATTCATACAACAGTGGGGAAGAAGCTTTGGCCTTCTTGATAAATAACAGTAATGCAAATGCTGACTATTTGATATTTCTGGACATCAACATGCCAGGTTTGTCAGGATGGCAAGTACTTGACAAGCTTACTGAGTTAAAATTAAATGGAAATATTTCCGTTATAATAATCACTTCGTCAATTGAACATGCAGAAAAGGAGAAATCCAAACAGTATGGTCAAATTATGGATTTTTGGATTAAACCATTTAACCTTCAGAGTTTTACAAGGCTAAAAGAGCATAAAGTCAACCAAAAATTTTTTAAGGAAGCATAAAGCTTCCTTTTTTAATTTTACGGCCACAAGATGAATAAATTTTAAAATAAAATGGGGAGTGTGTGAATTATTGATCAGATAGACCTATCTTTGATTAGATAATCCGAGAGTTTTGGATAAACAATTGCCTATGAAAACCAGCATTCGTTTACTTTATTTCCATCTTTTGATTTTTTTAAACCTGAGTATTCAACCCTTAACGGCGCAGGACACATCCTTCAACGGCCAAGAAATGGATGGATACAAAGGTATTTGGTTTACACTGGGTCAGTTTTCTGAATATGGAGACAAATACTCGGGTGGATTGGGTACATATACGGATAAGCACATTCCGCTTGCCATATATTCCCCTGAGTCGAAGAAAACATTTTTCGTCTATGGAGGTACTACCGGTCCCGATGAAAAGCACCTGCTGTGCATGATCGGTAGCTTTGACCACAAAACAAAGAAAGTATCCAAACCTGTGGTTGTACATGACAAAGAAGGAGTAGATGACCCCCATGACAATCCGACTTTGTCGCTTGATGATAAGGGTCACATTTGGGTTTTCGTCAGTGGAAGAGGCAGAAAGCGGATGGGGTTCAAGTATCGAAGTAAGGAACCCTACAACATTGAATCCTTTGACCTGATTGCAGAAGAAGAAATGACTTATCCGCAACCCAAATTCATACCAGGAAAGGGGTTTCTGAACCTTTTTACAAAGTATACGGGAATGCGGGAATTATACGTTGAAACCAGTCCTGATGGCATTTCCTGGACTGATGATCGACTGCTGGTTGCCATGAAAAGGCAAGGAGATCAAAACAGCGGCCATTATCAGATCTCGGGCCAATACGGGGAAAAAGTTGTCTTTTTCTGTAATTGGCACCCAAATGGAAATGTGGATCAGCGTACCAATATTTATTATTTCCAATCCACTGATTTTGGCAATTCTTGGACTACCATCCAGGGGGAAGAAATTGCTGTTCCTGTGACTGATGTGGCTGCTTCCGTTCTGGTCAGGGAATTTTACAGTCAAGGTATCAATGTCTATATCAAAGATGTTAATTTTGATTCCCAAGGAAACCCAATTGCCTTGTATGTATCTGGGCCAGGCCATCAGCCCGGTCCGGCGAATGGGCCAAGAACGTGGAGCGTCATATATTGGAACGGAAATGAATGGGAAAACCATCCGATCACCCAATCAGACCAAAATTACGACAGCGGTAGCCTCTGGGTTGAAGGTGATACCTGGATGGTAATTGGACCTACCGGCAACAGTCCCCAACATTGGGGTGCTGGAGGAGAATTACAGCAATGGAAAAGTACCGATAAAGGAAAAACATGGAAAATGTCCAAACAGATTACCTCGGATAGTCCACGCAATCACAATTATGCAAGAAGGGTAGACAAGGGTCTGGACCCTTTTCTCTATTTTTGGGCCGATGGAAATCCAGACCGATTCAGCGTTTCCAAGTTGTATTTTGGAGATAGCAAAGGTAGGGTGTGGGGACTGCCTTATGACATGGAAAAGGGATCCGAAAAGCCGAAGCGGATTAAGAAATTTTGACCATTCAATAGGATAAAACCAAAAAAATGGGGTTCTTTGTGAAGTCTTTCCAGAAAGCTACGTATTACTGAGTTTAATTACACTGATTTACCGATCATTTTTCTTTTTTCAGTAAAATTTCCTAATTTGTATCTGATGTACAAGAAACAAATGAAAGTCTGAATGTGTTCTATCTAAGGCATTATTAAAATTATATTTTCAATAAACAACATTTATGGCAAAATCCAGAGAAACTTACAACAAAAAAGAAAAAGAAAAGAAAAGATTAAAAAAGAAACAGGATAAAGAAGAAAAAAAAGAAGCCAGAAAATCCGTTTCCAATAAAGGGGGTGATTTTGATGACATGATTGCCTATGTTGACGCTGATGGCTACATCACAGATACTCCGCCGGATCCCACCATGCGAAAAAAAGTCGAAGCGGAAAGCATTGCGGTAAGTGTTTCTAGGAAGGCTGATGTCGAACCTGAAGATTTAATCCGTACAGGGAAGGTTACATTTTTCAACGCTTCTAAAGGATACGGGTTCATTAAAGACCAAGAGTCTCAAGAGAGTATATTTGTCCACGTAAAAGGGCTGATTGACACCATTGAGGAAAATGATAAGGTTACCTTTGAAACAGAAAAAACCCCCAAGGGCCTCAGTGCTATTGAAGTCCGGCTGGTCAAAAAGGAATAGATAGATTGAACTTTTTAAAAACTTCTAAAATACTAATTGAATTTCTTCTTCATTTTCCTGTTTATAATTTTATGTTTGGATTGATTAGTAGTTAGTTTGGTAAATATGTTTTTTTATCAGATTATATATTACAAATCAATCCTACACACCTATTATCTAACAGATATTTTTTTATCTACTATATTTTTAGCCTGAATTGAAAACCTTTCTAATTTAACTGACGTTCATTTCGGTATGAAAGTGTTCCAAAATTGTCTTCCCTTGATAGCTGTGATTTGCTTATTAGCTTGTAAACCTGTGAAAACGGCTGTAACCGACCTGTCACCTTCGTATTCTTTGGGTAATTACTCAAGTTTTGCTTTTTATGAAACCAGTGCAACTGGAGACTTGAGTGAGAACTATCAAAAGCACTTGCTTTTTATGAAAAGTGAGATATCAAAGCATATGGCTTATCGTGGCTTATTGCCTGCCGTGTATGGCGAGGCCGATTTGCTTATAAACATTGGAATATTGATGGAAGAAAAGACACAAACCCGTGAAACAGGCCTTGTTACCGATCCCGGAACATTCAATTACATTGGACAACGCAGTTACACGTGGAAAAGTGAAACCGTAGAACTTGGTCAGTACCGCAAAGGATCTGTTGATGTTCACCTGGTAGATGCCAAAAAGAACGAGACAGTTTGGGCGGGGGTTACCTCTGGAGTAATAGATGAAAAGGAAGAGAAACTGTTAAAAACAATTTCGAGAGGTGTATCCGAAATGTTTGAAAAGTTATAAATTTTTTTGAAAAGATAATTCTCACATTTCATTTAGAAACAAGGCGATTTTTTTTTGGCAATCTTTTAGGTATTCCTTTGGGTAAAGATATTTGGATGGTACTATTTCCAGCTGAGATGAGGGAATCTGATCCGCTATTTTTTTTGCATAGGACAGTGGGTGAAGGGGATCATTTTCAGTTCCAACAATCAGGGTTGGAATTTTTATTTGCAATAATTCTTCCATTTCGTCAAAAGGAACGTCTTCGGGTAAATGTTTTAGTAAAGCATAGGAAGTGCTGGCCTGAGGTCTGGAAAAGTGTCCCAACAAAGACGAAGCATAAGCAGGAAACGATCCTCTAGTTATGATATATTCCGGATTTTCTTCAAAATATTCTTTCCCAGTCTCCACCCCATATTTTTGAATATAGTCATGCGCAAGTTTAAGCATAAGGAAGTGTTGCGCGTCCGGTTCATTCAGCCATGCGGGACGCACTATTATCAAGCGTTCTACCATTATCGGATATAGAATTGCAAATTTTATTCCAACTGCAGCACCCAAGGAAGTTCCTCCCAAAACACAGGATTCAACCTTTAAATAATGCAACAAATGAAACAGATCCTTGCAAAACACCAACATCGCTGCATCCCCTTCTGTTATAAAACGGATAGTTTTTCCATGGCCTCTAAAATCAAACGTTATCTTGCGATAGCCCGATACCTGATGAATCATTTGCCTGCTTTGATTCAAATCTGCCCCCAGTCCATGAAGAAAAACTAACGGGATTCCCTTACCTTCATCTGAGTAGTGAAATTTAATAGGTCCATTCGAATAATATGCGGGCATGATTTATTTTTAGAATGGTTATAATGAGTTTGTTATTTCAACTGTATTGAGAATATTATTTCAAAATTTTTTTAATTTCCGTATTTTTTTTTCTTTTTCAAATTTTTCAACGGAATAAATAATTTTGCTACTACCAAATTGCTTTCAACTTTTCCCAATATAATAGCGTGATCTTCTCACCATATTTGTTATTCAATCCTGTGTTTGCGAGATTTGGTAGTCTTTCAATAGAAAGGATATACAACCTGATGACAACAAATTGATTCGCCTTTAAAACGCACCTTCTTATGCAATTTCCCAGTTTGACTGCCTTAAAATCAGAATTGAAACATTTATCAGACAAGGACTTAATTGAACTGATTGCAGATCTAAGCAAGTTCAGTAGGGAGAATAAGGCGTTTCTTTTTTTCCGGCTTTACCAAAACGACAACCCCCGCCTGTTCATTGAAATGGTCCAGGAAGAATTGGAAATGGAATTTCAGCAAGCCAATACCAAAAACTATAATTTTGCCAAAAAAGCAGCACAATCCATACGCCGTAAGCTTAATAAACACCTGAAGCTAAGTAAAAATAAAGCCCACCAAATCGAGGCAATTGCCTATTTTTGCACCAATTTGGAAAAATATGGATACCTGAAATTACGCCATCCAGTTATTAATAACCTCTATGCTGTCCAAGTGGGTAAAATTGAAAGGCTCGTTTTATCTTTACACGAAGACCTGCAATATGATTATACCCAATCCATCCAGGAATTGAAAAAGTTTATCCGATATTAAAATTTTTTTGGGCAGGGATTTATTTCTTAGCCAGCCAATAGATTTTCTTTTTATATTTAAGGAACGTTAAACCCAATTTCCATGAAATTTAAATCTTTACTGCTCTTTTTCTTAGCCGCGTGTCTTTTTCATATCCAAGCTCAGGAAGCCTTCAAGTTACCGAGGAACAGTCCCTCTTCCCAACAGGTGGCTTCCTCCAAGCTACTGGACTTTATATCTGCTGTGGAAGACAGTTCCCATGAAATGCACAGCTTGATGATCCTAAGAAACGGTAAAGTTATCGCTGAAGGATGGTGGAAGCCTTATGCGCCCACGCAGAAGCATACCATGTACTCTACCAGCAAGAGTTTTACAGCCACAGCCATCGGTTTTGCGGTGCAGGAAAACCTGCTCCACGTGGAAGATCGTGTGATTGATTATTTTCCGGAATCCTTGCCCGATTCCATTTCCGCGAACTTGGCGTCACTTCAGATTAACGACCTGCTTTCAATGAGTGTGGGTCATGATCCGGAAAACACCACCGCCGTGGTCAAATCAGAAGATTGGGTAAAGACATTTCTAAGCATGCCGGTTGCCCATGACCCGGGCAGCAAATTTATGTACAACACATCCGCTACGTATATGCTTTCCGCCCTTGTGGAGCGGGTTAGTGGGGAGGGGTTGGTGGAATATTTGACCCCTCGGCTATTTGATCCCCTCGGTATTTCAGGGATTGACTGGGAAGTCGATCCCAAAGGTACAGCCACAGGAGGATATGGTTTGCGGGTGAAAACGGAAGACATGGCGAAGTTTGGCCAGCTTTTCCTTCAGAAGGGAAGCTGGCATGGTAAGCAGTTGATTTTTCCGCAGTGGGTAGAAGCGGCAAGTTCGGTACAGATTATCCAAGACCCCACTGCCTCAATGGAGCAGGTGGCCGCCAGTGACTGGCTGCAGGGCTATGGCTATCAAATGTGGAGAAGCAGAAACGATTCATATCGAGCCGACGGTGCTTTTGGCCAATATATCCTGGTCTTGCCAAAACTGGACGCCGTAATCGCCATTACTAGTGAAACGACCAGCATGCAGGGATTGATGGATTTGATTTGGCGGCACCTACTTCCTGCTTTTGACGGGGATATTTCAGCTTCCGATGATCAAAAATTGATGGATGTTTTAGGTGATTTGGCCATTCATCCCAAAGAAGGCATTTCAAATCCGGCCATGGGGGAGTCCATTTCTGGAAACAGATATGCATTTGAAGGTGAAATTCAAGAGTTGGAGCTAAATTTTGATACAGATGAATATATAGTAACATTACAGGAAGAAGACCAAACGCATACCTTTCATTTTGGTAAAGAATCTTGGATAGCTGGCGCTACGACCAGGAAAGGTCCTTATTTGGTGGCAAGAGCTAGAGGGGCGTTAGAAGGGCTGGCTCCCTTTCAGGTTAACGGTAGCTATACATGGCAAGACAACCATACCCTTATCCTCAAGCTAAACTATACAGAAAGTCCGCATACGGAAACGTTCACGCTGGATTTTGAAGGGGATATGGTAAAATTAACCCAAGAAAGTATTGTCAACAAGGCGGCGGAACAAGAACCACTCGTTGGAAAACTGGTGATGGAAACAGCAATTGCATTTTGAGAATTGACTTTATAACTATGAGAAGTGGTGTTTTACTTGGGTTTAGTTTATTCCTTTTATATGGTTTTGTAGGTGCCCAAACAGGATTATCCCTTCCTGATGTCTTGGAGACCAGAATTCCTTGGGATTTAGCTATTTTGGAAGAAGCTCCTGACTATCAATGGATCAACCAATCCGATTCAGTTTGGTCTTTGACCTATACTGGGGAACACTATGAAGGCCGGGAAACGGAGGTCTTTGCCTTTTATGCCAGCCCGGCAACTTTTGGTGGTGAATACTCCGAAACTGGAAGGTTTCCCGGAATTGTGTTGGTACATGGTGGCGGAGGGACAGCTTTTCGAATTTGGGCACTGGAATGGGCCAAAAGAGGGTATGGCGCCATTGCCATGGACCTCAGCGGGAATCGGCCGTTACCAAGTCTGGAGCAAGACAATCCTTGGGGATCCAAAGGTACCCGTATGGAAGCAGGAGGCCCTAAGCAGGATGATGTGCACAAGTTTTTCAGGTTGGATGAACCGTTTACCGAGCAATGGCAGTACCATTCCGTCTCCAACATTCTCCGTGCGCATTCCCTTATCCGCTCTTTTACTGAGATAAATCCCCAAAAGACAGCCGTAACCGGAATCAGCTGGGGTGGCTATCTGACCAACCTGGTAGCAGGGGTTGACCACCGGTTTGGCGCGGCAGTTCCCGTATATGGGTGTGGCTTCCTGCATGAAGGCAGTGCCTGGGACAGTCAATTTGATTCGCTTGGGCTGGAAGCAACCCAACGCTGGGTGGAGCTTTGGGATCCGTCTTCTTATGTGTCCAATTCAACTGTGCCCATGCTGTTTATTAACGGCACCAATGATTTCGCCTATTTTGTGGAAAACTGGCAACGAACAGCCAACCTGGCCAAAGACGCCAAGTTATCGATGATTCCGGAACTGAAACACAGCCATTTGCATGGAGCTGAACCGGAGGAAATTTATAGCTTTATCAGTCAGGAATTGGAAGATAATTCCAAATTTATTAGTTCAATCAAAGTAAAACAAAAGGGCAATAAGGCAAGGTATTCGATTACAAATGACTCGCAAAAAGCTTACTTCGCTTACACAACTGATTCCAACCGTAGTCCGGAAAGGGAATGGAAACTGAAGGCACTTGATAAAGTAAAGGGCAAAATTACCATACCGACTAATGCCGAGCTTTGGTATATCTATTGGTTGGATGATAGGGGAAATAGACGGAGTAGTGAGGTGAGGGGTTGGTAGTAAATAATTTGTAAACGTATTCCTATCAAGTGATTTGGACAAAAAAATATTCTATCAGTGATTATTTAATTTGAAAGATCTACGCCTTTAAAAAAGGTTATGTGATAATAATGAAATTTTATTATACCCCGACTCCGAAGGAAACAAATTATAGTTGTTAGAGCAACAAAACATGGCTTTGAATTCCTGAGCTGCCTCTCAAAATCTACTGATCGCTTGAAGTATAAACCAAAAAACCTTTCTAGTCATTGCCTCATCAAAATATAATATTTGTGTTATGTAGAAGGAGAGATTTAGCATTTAATAAATAGTTCATGAACTGATGATTAGTACAATTCGGTTTGTTGTGAAATATTTTTAGCTTGAAACAACTATTAAAATGCTTAATCTATTTTAATAAAAAACGAAATTAAACCTAAAAGCCCGATGCCCAAAGCAACAGCCTCCATAGAAAAGCGTATCGAACTCGGAATGGTTGAGCGATTGAAGTTGGACAAGCTTCCGAGATGGGTTCATGGGATTGGTATGGGTGGTACGGTGCTTGTTTTGCTGCTATTTATAGTTGTATTCTCCCTATACAAAGACGTGCCTGTATGGGCAGATTGGGTGCCTGCAAGTGAATTCACCAATCCCCAATACGCAGAGCGCATCTATCCTAACAGTATTTTCCGAACCAGGATGAATACCTGGTCCAACCTCGTCTATGTTTGCTTTTGGGTTCTATGCCATTGGATTGGCCATTTACGATTGGAAGCGGAAGCTCCCCTTGGGTCGGGGTTACCTTACATTTGCTCCTGTGCAGACTTTCCTTTTTGGGGTAGCCGGCATTTACCTTGGGTTGGGAAGCGGGTTCTTTCATGCCTCGCTGACGCGCTATGGACAGCAATGCGACGTAGGAGGGATGTACGCTACGATGATTTGCATCGCCGCCCTTGCGATTGGAAGTTGGCTACCAAGGATACAGGCACCCCGAACCTACCGTATATTTCCGAGTTGGCCAGTTCTTGCGGTACTTGTGATTTATGGGTCAGTCTATTTTTCGTATTACAAATGGGAATATTCCTTTTCGGAAATTTCATCCTATCTCACTGGAATTCTTTTGATTTTTGCGGGTGTCAGCCTTATTCAGCCTGGAAAATACCTGCAAGTAGGTTGGTTTGTGGCAGGAATAGTGGCCATCACATTGGGTTCAAAGATTCGTGACCTCGATATTGCTGGTGAATTCACAGGTCCGGACGCCATCTTTCAAGGTCACGCCGTTTGGCACTTGGTTTCCTGTCTATTTTACGTCTTTTTGTTTTTATATTTTCGGTCGGAGGAAAGGGAGGTTAGTTAGCAATAAAGGCAGCCCAATTAGCAGATAGGGTTGATCCGGGACAAATTAAGCGGAATATACCTGTAGCAAATCTTTCGTTTTTTGCGTTTTCTATTCTTTTTTAAAAGGTGCCCGTTCGGTGGTAAAATCAATTCTGCCCGGGTTATTGCACACCTAAAGCTGATTTAAGTGTCTTTGAGCGGGCGGTTTAAATGATAAACTCATTTCAAGAGTTACGGTAAACAGGCAGCTATCATTCCCCTTATTTTCTAATAAACTGCCGCTGATATAGCTTGCCTTTAGTATCTTAAAACGACTTTTAATAAAAGCCATGAAAAAATATACCATAGCCTGTTTGTTCTCCTTATTTGCTACTAGTCTTACAGGCTACACGCAAGAGGAAACAGCGGTAAAATTCTTGAGGCTTCCAAAACAAAGTTTGATGCCCTTAGTGATTTTTCTGCTGAGGTCGTCATCAGTTTGGTACACCCATAGAAGCACTTCCTGCCCCAGAAAAAGGAATCTTCCATTACGCAAAAGGAAAATATGCGTTGATTTTGAAGAACCAGGAAATATATTGCGATGGTAAATACGTTTGGTTGTATTTACCATCTAATAATGAATTAATAATCAACCATTATAATCCTGAAGAGGGGAAAGGCTTTGAACAGGTTTTTTCGCTTTTTAATTTAGAAGGTGTTAAAGTACGCTATGATGGCCAAAAGATAATAGAGGGAAGATCCCTTGACCAAATTTACCTTGCCATTTCCAATCCTGAGGTGGCATATAATAATGCAACTTTTTGGATCAATCAGACCTCAAAATTCCTGGAGAAAGTAGTGATAATCGACGAGAACCAAACCACTATCACCTATGCTTTTTCCAATTTTAAAACGGATCAGGGGCTTTCGGATAGCACCTTTGTATTTGACATAACCAATTTTGACGGGGCTATTATCGATTTAAGATAATTAGTGAAGGTGGAAGAAATAGATGAAAGAACCGGTGTTTTCAGGTCGTATCCAACGTATGGAGATACGATTTAAAAAGAGCAAGAATACACCGATGCAGCGTTAAAAACACGATTATTGGACTTCATCAAGCTGATTAAAAATTTAGACATTTGGAAATAATAATAAAAAGGAGGTAGGCGATGAAGAAAACATTTGTGTATGAGAACTTTGTTGAGAGCACAGCAGCTCGAGCGTCACAGCGAACTCTGAAAATAAATCTCATAGCTACAATCCGTTGGGTCAGGAAAACACAGATGTTTCGACCGGCTATTCATGTTCGTTGAGAATGGCTTAAATGAAAACAAGCTAAACATTTACTTGGATGACGAAAAATTAAACGATAGACACTGGCTGGTAAAAGTTCTCTTGGGCCGAAGCGCACAAGAGCTCAAAACAGTAATGGTGATTGAAAGCAGCATCCAACATGAAACGTCCACTTCGTCATAGAGCTTTGTTGTTTGGCCTAACAGCATCATATATTGAGCAAGATCCGTGGTTGCTCGCCTAAATTTAAATAGACCTATTTGTTATATAATTTATATTATGTTAAATAGGTTTTCCGAACTTCAATCTTAGGTCCACCATTTCATGAAGTATCCTGTGCCTTATTCTTTCTTGATCTTGCCCAGAAAGTCGGCTGGGTCAAAATCTTCAGCAATCCCACTTTCAATTGCTTTTCTTATTTCTGCCCTTAGATCGTCGATCTTGTCCTCGTCCTCTTCAAGCAAACTATTTGCGGTGTAATTAATTTTTTATGTTTTGGCTGATAATTATCAAACCCTCTGAATTAACAACTTATGTCTAAGAATTTCTATTATTAGACGATTTTTCTTATCGCCTCCGCCTGCCAGACGGTTGAGAAACCGCCGCACACAACCCTGGCTGACGACTGCGGGAAACCATCTGAGTTCAGGGATTTAGGGATTGACTTTGAGAATTCGATTATTGATTGGTGGAGTATTAACACCGTTTGAATCCAATTTCGCCAACCCTTTTGAACCCAATCTCGCCAGCTAATTGCAAGTTATCAAATTTTCAGTAGCATCATCCGCTTTATAAATTCCCAAGGTTTTCTTATATTGTGTTGGTTTTGTGATATCCTGAAAGTAATTGTTATAAAGAATCTATTTTTTTATCACTTGGTCGCCAATGGATCCACGGTCTTGTTTCTCTATCCCTGGATGGAAGGCTGGATCTCCACGGCAATGTTTGCAATTTTAGCGTTAATCCGCGCTTCTGTATTCCATCCTATTGTAGACTATTACAGGTTGGTGGCCTTGGGCAAAATCGAAAAAGAGGATTTCGGTAAGATGTGGAAATGGGGCGGGTTTTATCGGTTGAAGTATTACAACAGCCTTACGTTTGGAGGCTGAGTTTAATGGGTCGAGAGAACTTGTCCGGCTCTTTTTATTTTAATTGGACGAAATACTATTTTCAGTGGATCATTGGATTGATCCAACTATAAAATTCCAAAAAAAAAAGTCTGCCGAAACAGGCAGACCTTCCTAATTTTAAAAATACTGAAAATTATTTGGGTAACAAAACCGCATCTATAACGTGAACAACACCGTTACTTCCGGACAAATCCGCAGCAGTAACAGTTGCACCGTTAATCGTAACTTTTCCACCCGCAATGGATACCTTCAGTTCCTGACCGTTCAAAGTTGGGACAACCTGACCGTCTGAAAGATCGGCTGCCAAAACATTGCCCGATACCACATGATAGGTCAAAATGCCAGTTAACTTGTCTTTATTCTCAGGTAACAACAAGGACTCAACAGTACCCTCCGGCAATGCTGCAAAAGCTGCGTTGGTCGGTGCAAAAATGGTGAATGGTCCCGTTCCGCTAAGTGTTTCTACCAAGCCAGCAGCTGTTACCGCAGCAACAAGGGTTGTGTGGTCGGGTGATCCCACCGCAATGTCTACTACTGTTTTTGGAGCCTCTACTGGAGTTTCCATGACTTCCTCTGTCATTACTTCCTCTTCGGACTCTTTGGGAGCGCTTCCGCAGCTAAATAGAAAAGCTGAGGATACTGTGGCTACGACCAATGATAATAAGCTTAATTTTTTCATGTTAGAATTTCATTGTTTGAATGTTACTCCATAACCGCAATCCACTCAAAAAGTTTCAAATCTTTCAAAAAGAATTTTTTTCTTTGGTAGAAAAAATAATAAAACATTGGCAGTGTCCTAAAATCGTGATGGACGGCCAATCTTATCCTGTTAGTTCTTTCTTTCCCTAAACACCAAACTGCCTTAAATGATGGTCGAGGTGCTTCCAGATAACTCTCCCCCATTCCGCTGTATTCAGGGGGCCAAAAAAGGGATGGGGTGAAATGAGCGGTTGTCGCCGATGGGGAAATTTACGGACTATATCGATGAAAGATTTCCGCTCTCCCTCAAATATATCTGAATCCCCAAGCCCTTTCATATCGAATTTTTTTATTCCCTTTACATTTTTCGGAAAACTAAGATTTACATTCAGCCAAACAAACTTCAACAACTTTTGCCTAATTGTAGCTTTTCTAATTTTCCCCTCCCATTTCAGGATTGATTGGTTGGTTGCGTTGCAATGCAGGAGCATTTCTGTGGGGTTCATTTTACCCCACAAAGGCAATGCGCCAGGTTTTAGTTGTTCTACCCTGGTAACAAGCCTTTCCGCACCGGACAAGTCTCCTACCGTCTTTTTCATAAATCTTAAAATCAGGTCAATATGGCCTTTACTACATGCCCGTGTACATCAGTCAATCGGATATCACGACCTCCAAAATGATACGTCAGGTGATTGTGGTCCACACCGAGGAGATGTAAAATAGTGGCATGGAGATCGTGTATACTTACCGGATTTTCCACCACCCGGTATCCATACTCATCGGTCTGACCAAATATGGTACCTCCTTTTACGCCTGCTCCCGCCATCCACATACTGAATGCGGAAGGATTGTGGTCCCTCCCATCCGATCCCTGTGCAAAGGGTGTCCTTCCAAATTCCCCAGACCAGACAACCAATGTTTCTTCAAGCAGTCCCCTGGATTTCAAATCTTTGAGCAATCCGGCGATGGGTTGATCCACGGCGTGCGCATTACGCTCATGTCCGTCTTTGAGGTTACTGTGCTGGTCCCAACGATCCACAGACCCACCGACCATGGGACATGTTAACTCCACGAAGCGGACACCCCGCTCTACCAGTCTGCGGGCCATGAGGCATTGTGCGCCGTAGTTTCGGGTATTCGGATCTTCATCGAATAGTCCATACAGCTTTTTTGTAGCTTCTGACTCTGCCTTAAATTCAGTCAGTTCCGGAACTGAAGATTGCATCTTGTAGGCCAATTCGTAATTCGATATGGCTGCTTCCACATCAGATGGACTTCCAAGATGGCCGAGTCTTCCTTGATCCATTTTTTGGATGAAATCCAGTTTGTCCCGCTGGGAAGTGTTTTCTGCTGCATAGGGATTGATATTGGCTACGGGTTCATCGCCAACTTTCATCATAGAGGCTTGAAAATCGGCGGGTAAAAAGCCATTTTTAAAATTGTCCACACCACCGGGAGGTATCAGACCTCCATTAAGCACGACATAGCCAGGCAGGTTACTGTTTTCCGAACCGAGGCCATACGTGATCCAGGCACCCATGCTGGGTCTTCCCTGAAGCCCACTGCCTGTGTGCAAAAAATAATTGGCATTGGTATGCTCTGGGAAATTGGATACCATGGACCGGATCAAAGCCATATCGTCTACACAAGTGGCAATATGGGGGAAAAGCTCACTGACAGGCATGCCGCACTCACCGTAGTTCTTGAATTTCCACGGACTCATAAGTATTTTCCCGTTGTTGTTAAACTGTGTGGCGTCGACTTTGAATTTGGGATCTTGGCCATTTTCTTTGGCCAACTGGGGTTTGGGATCAAAGGAATCAACCTGTGAAACCCCCCCGTCCATGTACAGGAAGATCACGTTCTTGGCTTTGGGAATAAAATGGGGAGTCTGGGACAGCCTGTCCAATATCTGTCCGGGCGATGGTTGCTTGAGGGATGGTTTACACGCGGAGACCATTCCTCCCAACATGCCCATAAAGGCCAGCGACCCAAATCCGCATTTGCAGTATTCCAGCATTTCCCTTCGCCCCATAGGACGGTTTAATCGGTCACTCATAGCCTTACATCAAATAAATAAACTCTTTCACATTAAACAGGGCATGACAATACTCTTTCCAAACCGCTTCATTGTCCATCATTTCTTGGAGGGATAAGGCGGAGTTATGATTTGAGGCTTGGACAAACGCCAAGGCAGAACCTAATTCCTCAGTGTTGGGATTTCTGGAAAATAGCCGTTGGTAAATGCGCCTGATCCTGCTTTCATAATCAGCGTCGGGGTATGTCAAAAGATTCCTGGCCATCACTTCGGCTTGATGGATAACAAAAGGGTCATTCATCAGCATCAGGGATTGTGCGGGGACGTTGGTCACGTCCCGCTTACCAAAAGAATTGAAAGGTGTGGGAAAATCAAAGGTCTGTAGCAGGTGGTTGAGGAAATTCCTCCTGACTTCTACATAAACACTTCTTCTACCATCCCCGTCTAGGGGTCCAGAATTACCCGGTCTTCCCCTACCCTGCATGAAGGAAGTCAGGTGAACCTTTACGGGTGGACCAAAAGCTGCCGTATCCAAATTACCCGCCACCGCCAACATGGCATCGCGGATGGCTTCCGCCTCCAATCTTCGAACAGGATACCTTGCCAGATAGTGGTTTTCCGGATCCTTATCCTGTACTTTACCATCAGCTAAGGTTGCCCGTTGAAACGCCTCCGTTAGTACAATTGATCGAATCAATCGCTTGATAGACCATCCATTATCCTGAAAACTAATCGCCAGGTAATCCAGCAATTCGGGATGGGTGGGCAATTTCCCCTGCAAGCCAAAGTTATCTACCGTCTCTACGATTCCCCTCCCAAACAGGTGGTGCCAAATTCGGTTTGCCATGACCCGTGAGGTAAGTGGATTCCCGGGAGCAAGTATGGCTTCAACCATTTCCATCCGGCCACTTCCAGGGCTTCCTATTGCCGGATTGCTTCCCGTAATCCCGGGCAAAAAAGATCGGGGAACCAAATCAGTGGATAATTCCAAATGATTTCCGCGAACAAAGACGGGACTTTCAATTTTGAAACCATCTGTAACCCCGCTGAAATAAAGAGAATCTTTGACCTGTTGTGTCAATACGTCTAATTTTTGTACCGCATCTTTTAGGTTTGCTGGTATGGTAATGTTACCATTCTTCGACAGAAATTTATTTAAGGATATAATTTCTTCCGGATTTGACTGATAGATTTTCCAATTTTTGATGACCTTATAAAGATCAAAACTGGCTTTTGGAACTTCTAGTGGCGGTTCTTGCCATTCCCGGTCAAAAGAAATGGCATACTGGATTTCCACGTAGTCTTTTTCCTGTTGGATATATCGGTGTTGCTGGTAATTGCCAGGCAAGACTTCAATGTAGGCCTTGTGCCCTTTCCATTGTCCAATATCAAAAACCAAGTCTTTCCATTCTTCATCCTCCACAGACTGACTCATTCCCCCATAAATTGGGTATTGGATCAGCTGAAAATTATCCATTACAACTCGAATTGTACCTTTATGTCCCCGTGCCCGAACACCGATGTAATCCTTGTCCACAACAAAATCAGGAGAACGCAACACCCCAAATATCCCGGTACTGTAGTACCTGCTAGAAGCTTTCCCCTCGTCCAACTTAGCCAGCCTTTTACTATCAGGTAGAAAAACCGGGTTTCCCAAGGTGGATTTAGGCCCAAAAGCCTTACCATCACTTTTCCATCCAGATAGATCCTGCCCTCTAAAATCACCCAAAACCATAGTAGATGAAGAATTGGTAATATTGGAATTAAATGCCGTAAGCTGAACGGGTACTTTTTCATCGTAAGCATCCACCTTCCAGTTGCTGCCGAGTTCTTCACGAATATAGGCCTTCAGTCGATTGGCCTCCTCAATGGTCTGTGCCACCATAACCGGCGTTGTTGCTGGAACCGGGGAAAAACGTGTTCCTTCCAAAATACCATAAAGTCCGTAATAATCGGCTGTGGGAATGGGGTCAAATTTGTGGTCATGGCATTTGGCACAGGCTACAGTTAAGGCCTGGAAGGACTTGGTCGTAACGTCAATAATGTTGTCTATCCGGTCAGATTCGTCTTTACGGGTATCTACAGGACTGTGGGTTCCTTCACCCATGGTATAAAATAGTATCCCCAAAATGGACTCATTTGTCTCATTTTCTGGATGAAACCTGGGACTTTCCAACAGGTCCCCTGCCAACTGTTCCTTTATAAACTGGTTGTAAGGAATGTCTTCGTTGAAGGCCCTTATCAGGTAATCCCTGTACCGCCAGGCCCCTTGAATGACATAGTCAAATTCATGGCCTCTGGTTTCGGCATAGCGGACCACATCCATCCAATGCCTGGCCCAACGCTCTCCATATTGTGGAGAGGCCAAATAGCTATCTACGAGACGCTCGTAGGCGTCTGTTTCCTTATCTGCCAAAAAACCTTCAAATTCCTCTTGGGTAGGTGGCAATCCGGTCAGAACAAAAGATAACCTCCGAATCAGGGTTTCTTTGTCGGCTTTTCCGGAGGGCTGTAATCCTTGTTCCTGCAATTTCATCGCCAACAATGCGTCAATCGCTTCTGTTGCTGACTCAGGATACCCGATATCGTCTTGCTTTTTTTTTGGAGGAACAAATGCCCAATGCGGTTCATAGACGGCCCCATCCGCTATCCACTGTTTTAATAGGGCAATTTCTCTTGCCGTGAGCTCTTGGTTCATCTCGGCCGGAGGCATCCGCATTTCAGTATCCGAATGGCCGATTCGTTTGAGAAGTTCACTTTTGCCCGGCTTACCGGGCACAATAGCCGCATTCCCACTTTCCAATCGTGCAGTCGCACCCTCAAAAATATCCAATCTCAAATCTGCTTCCCTGCTGCTGGGATCAGGCCCATGGCATAGATAGCACTTTTGAACCAATATCGGCTTGATGTCAAAATTAAAATCAACGTTTTCAGGGATATCAACAAGGTGAATATTGTCTTGCTTCTGGCCACATGCTCCAAAAATGAAGAGCATGATCAAAACTGTTATCCAAAAAAAAGGAAGATTTTGTAGCAGGCGATGAAAGGAAGCGTAAGTCCGAACCATAAGAACTAGTGTGGTCATCTAATTTATAATTTGTCAATTTAAGGCTTTATCGACCAAAAGTCCATCTCTTTTATTTAAATGAAGAAAAAAAAATTACTTTTAGAAGAAAATAAATCCAAAACTATGAATATCGGAATTATTGGAATCGGAAGGATCGGTAAAATTCACCTCACCAATTGCCTCAGTCATTTTGGGCAAGTACATGTAGTGGCAGTAATGAATCCTTCTTTGGCTGGACAAGAATTTGCCAAAAAAATGGGTGTGGCGACAGTAAGCTCTGATCCTGGCGAAGTATTGGAAAACCCGGATATACAGGCCGTTCTTATCTGTTCGTCCACCGACAGTCATGCCGAACATGTAGAAGCTGCCGCACGGGAGGGAAAGGCGATATTTTGTGAAAAACCAATGGATCTTTCCATCGATAGGGTTCGCAAAACCCTAGAAATTGTCAAGGAATGTAATGTACCCCTTATGCTGGCTTTTAATCAGCGGTTCGATCCCAACTTTGCGGATGTCAGGCAGCGCGTCCAATCCGGCTTGATCGGAAATATCCGCTCGCTCCATATCATCAGTAGGGATCCAGGGCCTCCCCCTATCAGCTACATCAAAAAGTCAGGAGGCATGCTGATGGATATGACGATCCATGATTTTGACATGGCCCGTTTTCAAATGGGATGCGAAGTAACCCAAGTCTATGCCCGGGGTGGAAGTGTGGTAAGTCCAGCCATAGCCAAAGCAGGGGATATCGATTTTGCAGCCGTCATGCTTACTTTTGAAAACGGAGCAACTGCACTCATAGAAAACTGCCGTGAAGCTGCCTACGGCTATGATCAACGGTTGGAGGTGTTTGGCTCCAAAGGTATGATCCGGACCGAAAACCCACTGAAAACGACCAATCGCTTTTCAGGAGAAAATGGAACCCATTCTGCCCGAAACCTGGATTTCTTTATGGACCGTTATGCCGAATCCTATCGGTTGGAGTTAAAGGCGTTTTTTGACGCTTTGCAAAATAATGAAGTGATGCCGGCAACGGGAGACGATGGGCTCAAAGCCATGGAAATCGCCGAAGCTGCCTGTCGGTCCATTCAGGAAAATAGGCCGATTGATCTTTAGGTAAAATCTAAGGAACCATAACTTCCCAAAATCGGGTCTTTCTGGAGCTGCCCTCAGGTCCGGTAATTTCCAAGGTTACGTTGTAATGCACCCCCGATTTGGTATATTGATAGATGGGATTTGGCTCGGAAGAAGTATTCCCATCGCCAAAGTCCCAATTCCAGGACGTGATTTCACCAATAGATTGATCGTGGAAAGCCACTGTCCTCGGACGGTTTTTTACCAGGCTAAAGGACCATTCTGATTTGATGTTATCCAAAAAGAATGCCTCCAGCGGCATCAGTCGAAAAGCACAAAGGAAAGAGGCATCGGACACCATGCGGGTATCGTGGGACAAATTGATATGCCCATCGCGTTTGTCCCCATCAAAATCCAAAATTGACCAACTTAAGCCAATTAGGTTATCTTCCATTAACTGGCTTTCTACCGCATGCTCCGGTCCGTCAAAAGGGGCATGGTCAAAAGGCGTGATCCAAAACTCCAGGGTAAGTTTTCCTCCTTCCCCATGCTTGAAATCATAACCATAGGCATAATTCGCAAAGGGAAACTCACCCACCCAAGGCTGCGCACCCCACATCATCACCCATGAATTGTGGGCGGGAGGTGTGAAAATATGGTAATTTTGGGCGTGATAACCGCTATACGTGAGGTGATTGAATATATGGGCGGGATGATCTCCCCATTTTCTGGCCTCAGGAAATATTGGATTATAAATAAATGGTCCACCTGACATATTACCGTCCACCACTATTTCAAAAATATCATTCAGGTA
>JBBQXZ010000057.1:0-21565 GCA_038209145.1 Cytophagales bacterium
CCGCAACCAAACAACTGGGACCAGTTTTGGGAGACTGGTACATCTGTTCAAAACAACATTGCCGTCTCAGGTGCTAATGAGAAGGGAAATTTCAGGCTTTCGGTTGGTAGACTTGATCAGACAAGTATCATGTACAACAATGATTTCTACCGAAACAACATCAAGTTTAATTCCGGCTATAAGTTTACCGATAAGTTGAGTGTTACCTTAAGTGCTGAATATATAAAATCCGGTTCAGATAACAGAAGATTTACCGCCAGTTCTGATTTTATTTGGTCTCACCGGCATACCGATTTCGACAAATTGAGAAATTGGGAACAATACTACGACACCCATAGGGAAACCTTCAGGGTTGGGGACGACTATCCTTATGCCAATTGGCAGCACGAGTTTTTCGCCAATCCATATTTTCTTCAGGACACACATACCAATGCCAACGAAAAAGATAGACTGGTAGGTAATATCGCAGCTACCTATAAGTTCACCGATGCCTTGAGCTTGATGGTCCGTTCAGGAACAGATTTTTGGTCTGACAACCGCACCGATGTTACGGACGTGGAAAGGACGAAAAATTCTGTGAGAATATTAGGAGCTTACACCCAGAACAACATGGTGAGTCAGGAAACTAACTCTGATTTTATTTTTAGCTATAACAAGACCATCGACAGCAGGTTTTCGATCAACGCCCAAGCAGGAGGTATTAATAGAACGCAAAACTATTCCATGAATATGGTGAATGTACGGGAATTGACTGTAGATGGCCTGTACAATTTGGGCAACTTTGCGAGTCCGGTAGTACCCAGCAGTGAAATTAGAAATCGGGTGGTAAACAGTGTTTTTGGAGCGGCTCAATTTGGATACAATAACTCAATTTTCTTAGATGTAACGGGACGAAACGACTGGTCAAGTACCTTGCCGATTGGTCAAAATTCATTCTTTTATCCTTCGGTGGCAATGAGTGCTGTTATTACGGATATTTTCAATATTCAAAGCAAGTTCCTTTCTTTTGCCAAATTGAGGGGATCATTGGCTCAAGTAGGTACTGATGCTCCTGAATACTCATTAAAACAAGTATTTTTATCCCAAGGCTTGTGGGCGGGAGCAACTCCGACTTTTGCCGCGTCTCCTTCGATTTTCAACCGAAACTTGAAACCTGAACAAACTGTTGGACAGGAAGTCGGTATGGATCTCCGATTCCTAAACGGTAGAATCGGTCTGGATCTGACGTATTATCATCAGGCTACTACCAACCAGATTCTTGCGGTATCGATTTCCACTGCTTCAGGGTACCAAAGCCAGATCCTTAATGCCGGTAAAATAACAAATCAAGGCGTGGAGGCGATGTTGACAGGTTCCATCCTTCAAAATAGCGGCGGATTAAATTGGGATGTGGCGATTAACTTCTCCCGAAACAGAAACTTGGTGGTAGAACTCGCCGAGGGGCTTGAAAACTACATCCTTGGATCGCAAAACAGTGTGACTTCAGAGGCCCGGGTTGGTGAGCCATACGGAACCTTCTACGGCAGAAGGTATCTTCGTTCACCGGAAGGTGAGATCGTTTATAACAATGGGTTGCAGCAGTTGGAGCCGGGAACATTCAAGTTGGGAAATATTCAGCCTGACTGGATGGGCGGGGTATCTAATAATTTCACATTCAGAAGTTTCTCTTTTGGAACCTTGATAGACATCCGTATGGGAGGTGACATCTTCGATGTGGGTACAGGTCTGGCAAGAAAAACAGGCATGTATGAAGAAACTGCCATCGGCAGGGAGCAGGGAGTGATCGGGGCAGGTGTAAAGAATGTAGGAACGGCTGAAAACCCATCTTATGTTCCCAATGATGTCATCATGCAGGCTGCTACTTTTTGGAACGCTACAAACCCCAGAAATTTTCATGAAGCAGGCATGTTTGACGGGTCGTTCATCAAATTGAGAGAGGTTACATTTGGCTACGCTTTCCCCCAATCGTTGTTGGGTAAAACATTCATCCAAGCGGTGAGGCTATCCGTAGTTGGAAGAAATGTGGCCATGTTGTTCAGAAACCATCCGCATATGGATCCCGAAGTAGATATGAAAGGTGGAAATGCCCAGGGATTTGCTTCCGGTCAGCAGCCTTCCACGAGGAATATAGGTTTTAACCTTAATCTGACCTTTTAAGAATCATTAGTAACTTAAAGAACATTCCAATGAAAATTCAAAAAATCATTCCTCTTATATTTCTGGTTTCGATGGGCTTTTTTGCGGGTTCATGTACCGAAGAATTTGAAGCAATCAATACCAATCCCAATAATCCTGAAGCCGTATCTCCAAGTTTGTTACTGCCCAATGCCATTCAGGTTGTAGTGGACAGGTATTGGGGTCATTCCACCCGATATGAGCGGTTGAACATAGATGGGGCCATGTGTTGGGTACAGCACATTGCCCGAAACATTTACATCAATTCTGAAGGTGATTCCTATGAAGTTCCCGTGACAATATCCTCAGGAACATGGGAAAATGTGTATAGAAATTCACTGGTCAACTTCGAGAGCGTCCTGGAGCTCGCCGGCCCCGAAGGTAAGTATTCCAACAGGAATTTTGAAGGTATAGCACTTACCATGAAAGCATTTTCCTTTTCATTCCTGACTGATATATATGGACCTATTCCTTATTCGCAAGCCTTAAAAGGGGCTACAGTAGAGAGAATAAACTCTCCGGTTTACAACGAAATGGAGGATATATATGCCAGTCTTCTAAATGATCTTAAATTAGCCAATGAGAAACTTTCCGTTACAGGTCCGAGAGTTACGGGTGACATCATGTTTAACGGTGATATCCTTCGCTGGAAGAAATTTGCCAATTCACTTCGGTTGAAACTGGCTAATCGACAGGCTGCTAAAAAGCCATCCGAATCCAGGGCAATCATGCAGGAAATTATCTCTAACCCGACTCAGTTTCCAATTTTCACTAGCAACAGTGATTTCGCCCAATTGGTCCATTCCAACCTAATCGGCTCTAGAAATAAAATGTTTGATGTATTTTCTACCCGTTCCGATTGGAATATTTCTACCACATTGGTAAACAAATTGCTGGAACTTAAAGACCCCAGGATTTCCGCCTATGCACTTCTTACTTCTGGTGGAATCTATGCCGGACTACCCAATGGGTTGACCGATGAAGCTGCCGCTACTTATGTAGCCTCCACTATCGGTCCAAGGTTTTTGGACTCACAGGCACCAAGTATATTGATGACATATTCAGAAATGTTGTTCGTATTGGCAGAAGCCGCGTTTGATGGGGACATTATCGGCAATGCCTCACAATACTTTGAGAGGGCAATTCAAGCATCGTTTGATCAAAATAAAGTGGTGTTGCCCGGCGATTACATTGCCAATCTTGGAATGTTGACCAAAGAGTCCATCATGACCCAAAAATGGATTGCGCTATTTGGCCAGGGTGTTGAAGCTTGGACAGAATATAGGCGAACAGGATTTCCTGTGATGCCTGCACCCAATCCAAGGGCAATATTCTCCAACAATGGCGTATTGCCTACCCGTCTGGAATATCCGTTGAGTGAATATTCCCTGAATATGGATAACGTGGCTCAAGGTGTTCAATTGCTTGGTGGAGAAGATAATATGAGAACCAAACTGTGGTGGGCAGAATAAGAAATCCAATACCGGGGGATATCGCCTCCGGTTTTGATCTCAATTATTCAAAAGAAAAACGATTTTAGTTTGAATTGAAAAAACCAATTGACTCTGATTTAAATTACTTCCCCTATAAATTCACTTAGTCATGAAAAAATATATAAACAAAGCTTCTTTACTTATCGCCATATTAGCTGTTACCTATCTTACTTCATGCGTAGATGCCGTGGAGTTGGCAACTCCAAATGTTGCTTCCCCAGTACTTGTTATGTTGCAGGGGAACATATTTGATGCTACTGCTCCCGTTTTAGTGACAGGGCGATTTTACGAACTTGACAAAACGGGCATACTGGATCAAAACATAGGTATTGATTCTATACCGGTCTCGGGGCTACAGATCAGGGTGTTTATTAACCAAACGGAAGAAGTTGGCATGGTGACCACTGACAATACCGGAAGGATTGTTTTTCAACAGCCTTGGTCAAGTTTAGGAGTGGCTAATCCTGCTACTGGCAGGCAGATTCGGCTGGAATTTGCCGGCACCCATAAAAATATTGCTTTCAGGTCCTACCATAACGTTCGCGTTAGGTAAGCTCCAATTTATATTGGCTTAACATGCCCTTTCAAATTTATTAATTGCCTTTAGAAAAAAAATACTGAATTAATTTAATTATACGCTGGTTTTCAGTATATTAGATTAAAATTAGTTCTGTTCTAAAGGCAACTTTAGTTATAATTATTCAATTATCCACTAATCAACTAATTATGAGAAATTTTAGTAGAAGAAACTGGCTAAAGGCCAGTATGACAGCTTCAGCCGGCCTTTTTGCTGCCGGTTTGCAAGCAAACCCTCTTGAAACAAGCCCGTATTCCCTGGCTTCTAGTAGAAAAAAGAAGCCTGATGATTATTATGCTCGCTTGTCTTCCAATGAAAATCCATTTGGACCTGCCGCATCGGCAAAGAAGGCAATTAAAGCCGCTATCGATGATGCCTTTCTTTATCCCCGGGAAACGCGGATGGAATTGATGGAAACCATCGCAAAACTGGAAGGAGTATCCACAGATCATATTTTGTTGGGTGCCGGTTCAAGTGAACTGCTACATGCCGGTGCCAGGGTGTACGGAGGTAGTACAGGAAAGGTGCTTTCCGCCGACCCCACCTATACTTCTTTGGTAAGATCTGCGGAATCCATGGGATCCGAATGGATAAAAGTACCCCTGAATAAAGACATGGACCATAATTTGGGCATGATGGAATCAAAGGTAACCAAAGATATTTCCTTGGTGTACTTGGTCAATCCCAACAATCCAACTGGAAAGATCCTAACAGGAACTGAAATCCGTAGCTTTTGCAACCTGGTTGCCGATAAGGTTCCCGTATTCGTAGACGAAGCATATATCGACTATATGGACGATCCTGCTGGTTCCACCGCGGTTGAATGTATCCGCAAAGGAAAAAATGTAATCGTAGCCAAGACTTTCTCCAAGGTGCATGCCTTTGCTGGATTGCGTGTTGGGTATTGCGTTGCCCAGCCGGAAGTTATCAAAAAATTGGCTGAAGAAGGACCAAGAAACTCATTGACAGGACCTTCCATGGCAGCTGCTACGGCTAGTTTGACCGATGCTGAGTTTTTGAGTTACTCCGTTAAGATGAACAACGAGAGCAAGAAATTTATTTACGGTTTCTTGGACAAAATGGGATACGATTATTTCCCTTCCCAAACCAACTTTGTCCTATTCCCCATATCCATGGACGGCGAAGCGTACCGCAATAAAATGATGGCGAACAAAGTGTCTGTCCGTGGAATGAAAATTGACGGAAAGGACTATTGCCGGGTAAGTATGGGTAAATTGGAAGATTTGGAGATGTTTGCCGATGCCTTTACCAAGGTGGCAGGACAAAAACTAAACAAAGGTTAAATCAATATTTAATACCAAGCAAAGGAAAAGCAGTACTTCTATGGGGTTCTGCTTTTTTTACTTTCTAACAATCTTCAAATTTTCAGTTGTTAAATTTAATTATCACTTTTTATCAATCTCATTGGTAACAGTAGTCCGGTAGTTTTTTTTTTCTTTTCATAACTTCCTGAATTAATCTGAATAGCTTTCCCTTCTTTTGGAAGCCATTGGATGTAAAATTTAAGAAGCCCAACGGCGAAGCTGTCGAACCTTTCAATAACCGCAGGTGAAACCTGTGGATTACAAGAGATGACTTGTCTCCCAACCCGAAAAGGGTTGAACTTACCTGATGCCATCAAAGGTTCGACCCACTTCGGGGTCGTGGGGTATGGTCGGTGTTGGTCCATGGGTTTCACCCATGGTTATTGAGAGGTTTGACCCCTGTCGGGGTCGGCGGGATGTGGGTGAAGGTGCGAATTCAAGTGGACAGACGGCGAAGCTGTCGAACTTCTCAATAACCGCAGGTGAAACCTGGAGATTACAAGAGATGACTTGTCTCCCAACCCGAAAAGGGTTGAACTTACCTGATGCCATCGAAGGTTCGACCTACTTCGGGGTCGTGGGGTATGGTCGGTGTTGGTCCACGGGTTTTACCGATGGTTATTGAGAGGTTTGACCCCGTTGGGGTCGGGGGATGTGGGTCTGGTGTTGTCTAGTCCATGGGTTTCACCCACGGTTATTGAGAGGTTTGACCCCTGTCGGGGTCGGGGGATGTGGGTCTGGTGTGGTCTAGTCCATGGGTTTAACCCACGGTTATTGAGAGGTTTGACCCCGTTAGGGGGTCGGGGATGTGGGTCTGGTGTTGTCTAGTCCATGGGACCGAACACAATGTGGGAAGTAAAAATGACCTCCCGTCGGGGATGTGGTACCCTCTAAAGGGTTTATTTTTTATGTTTTGAGGGTGATTTATTGATTTTTGGGTTTGGAGTGGGGTAGAAGCTTGAAGTTGATGTTTTTACGAGGCTTTTTGATATTCTGGATAAAGAGAACCAAAAAGATTGGTTACAGGCGATGCAAAAGCACAGATTGAAAGAAAACTTTATTTACGATCACAGCGGTTTTACCATTCATTTTAAGGTTCCTGTGGGAAGAGAAAAGTACTGGACCAGGTATTTCATAAAATTAGATTTTGTGGAGTGGGCGGATTTAAATTACTATGATGAAATTACTACTCATGAATAGAAAGCCTAATAGAATTAGGTTTAGAGCCAATAAACGCTTCGGTTTTTAGAATATAAATTTGTCCTTGGACTGGCATCTTGGCGCAGTGTAAATCCCAAGAGAGATAGTAAATCGGAATATGGCTCAAAACCGATATATAAAATTGATTGTTTGATCTGCTTATATGATTTCCAATTAATAGCCCAATATCCAGTATTTTCAACTATCATTCACAATTATCAGATTGGGGTGAAATCTAAGCTTCCTACAAATACCACGAAAAAAATAATAGTCAAATCCGATAATCCAGAAGTTTGGAATACAGCCGTTTTATTTTTTTCGGTGGGGTTTTGAGAAAGAACATGGCAAAGACAAGCAGGTTGACCAACTGAACCCTTAGCCACGAATTGGTTTCAAATTTGCGGGCGGAGACGGTGATTTTTTTTGGGATAACATGAAAGCTGTAACTTTTTCTCAGCCTTCGGACCAAGTCAAAATCCTCCATGATGCAAAAATACTCATCAAACCCTCCCAATGCCTCAAAAACTTCTCTTTTGACAAACAAGGTCTGATCTCCACCTCCAGAGAGTTTACTGTTGAATTTGGTAAACCAGGAGGTGACCTTCAGAAGCCAACTGTTGGAATCAAATGAATAGGCAAAACATCCCGATGGAATGCCACCAGCCACGGCCTTTGTGATATCGGCAAAAAATGAAGGCAGTACTCGGGTATCAGCATGGACAAAATAGAGGATTTCGCCTAAAGCCTGTTTTGCGCCTAGATTCATCTGGGAGGACCTGGATTTTTGGTTTGATTTCATTACTTGAACACCCCATTTTTTGACTATTTCCACTGAGTAGTCCTCACTTCCCCCATCCACTACGATCACTTCAAATTCATTTTTCATCTCATGGTATAGAAAAAATGGCATCAAAATCTCAAGGTTATTTGCCTCATTCAAAACAGGTATAATAATACTCAGGTTCATAAAAAATTGAATTGGCTTTTAATGTTTTGTGGAGGAGTTGCTATGATATTTTCCAATTGGATTTGTTGGGATTATTGCCAATCCCAATTAAAGTTTAAGCAGTCGATCCCCCACAACTTGACCCTGCCCCAGCAGTACACCCAAAACAGTGCTGGTTGACTACGATATTTCTACTTTTTAAAGCACCTTGATCCCAGTCGGATATATGCTGGCTTTTTGGTGTTTCCACCTTTAGATCCAACATTTGATTGAAATCACAATCATACAGGTATCCATCCCACCCCACTGAGATGGTATTGCGGCACATTACGTTAGCAGCCGCGGCGGGATTATAGGATTCGATCAGTTTTTCCATATACCCTTCATAGTTGCCGCTTCGGATCAGATATTCGAGGAATCTGCTGATGGGAATATTGGTGATGGTATAAAGGGAGTTGAACATTACCCCAAAGTTGGAGGCCAATTTCTTTTTGAATTCGGCTTCAAGGCCGGCCTGTTCGGCAGGGAGAAAGGCTCCTGAAGGATTGTAAACCAAATTCAGAATTAATCCACTGTCCACCATGCCATAGCCGATTGCATTGAGCAAACGGAGTGCTTGGATGGATTTCTCAAACACCCCATCTCCTCTTTGAGAGTCGGTTCTGGCCGCAGAAAAATAGGGTAGGGAAGAGACTACCTCTACATGATTGGCTTTAAAAAACTCAGGCAGGTCATGATACTTGGGATTAGCGAGAATAATGGTCAGATTACATCGTACGATAATGTTGATATTGGGATTGATTTTGCGGATGTTTGTGACAAAACAGCGGAACTCTGGATTCATTTCCGGTGCACCTCCAGTGAGATCAACGGATTTGATGTTGTTTTTTTCTATCACAGCCAGGCAGTGTGCCATGATGTCCAGCGTCATGATTTCTTTCCGGTCGGGTCCCGCATCTACGTGGCAGTGTTTGCAGACCTGATTGCACATCTTACCCAAGTTGATTTGCAGTGTTACGATTTGAATAGGCTTTAGGGGATACAAGTGGGATTCCTCCAGCTTCTGGACAAAACTTACCCCGAAATCAGACGATTCCAGCAAGTCTATCTCGTATTGTGGGTTGGACAAGGGGTGATTCTGTGCTTTTAATGATTTCATCAAATATATAGTTGGGAGACGGAATTTCCGCCCTTGGATACCAGTCTCAAATACGGTGGGCCGGTAAAATGATTTTAAGCAACTTGGAATCCTCAATTCCGGGAATTACTTACATGGATAGTTCCTTTACTTTATTCATCATCTGGGTGCTGTGAACCAAAGAAGCTCCGCCTCGAATAGCTGCGGCTACGTGTACGGCTTCCATCATCTGTTCCTCATCACATCCTTTTTCCATGGTGTCAACCGTATAGGCATCAATGCAATAGGGGCATTGGATGGCATGGGCCACGGCCAAGGCAATCAGCGATTTCTCCCGGGCTGTCAATGCACCCGCTTTAAAAACCTCTCCGTAATAATCGAAAAATTTATCTGCCAATGGTTTTTGGAACTCTCCGATTTTGACGAATTTCTTCAGGTCTTCTGGATTATAATAGGTTTTCATTTTTTTATAGGGGGTTTGGGTAGCTTCTAATTGTATGGGATTTACCACTAAAACCAAACCAATCTTCATCGACATTAGTTTTAAAATTGGTAGTTGGTAGTTTTAATTTCCCAGTTATTTCATGGGGTTCCCTAAAAATCGAAATATGTCAAGCCGATTCAATTCCTTGCAAAACCTCTTATTGGCTTAGCTTGGAATTGAAATAGGTCTTAAATGCTTTGGTCAATTTGTATTTTCCCATGGTATATAGCTGCTGGAAAGTGTCGCTAATGATTCTAAGAGATATTGGCAGCATTTTTGAACAAATTCCATAAACACATCCTTATGAATTTAAAGCAAATTTTTGGGCCCGTTTTGACTATTTTGGGGATTATAGGACTAATTTACAGTGCCTTTCTTTTCCTGAATGAAGAGCCTGGTTGGCGCATGATTCTGGTATCACTAGTACTGGGATTGATATTTTTCACCAGCGGATTGGGACTGATCAAAGGAACTCAGGACAAAAGATAAGAAAGGATTTTTATAAGGTAAAATCAAGATCACCTCGTTGGGTTTTTGATTCCTGACAATTGTCCATCCATAAGGAATGATTTACGTACTCGATGCGAGGGGCTGTCATACGTGTCTATTTGGAAGGCCAGAACTAATTCCATGCCATCATTCCTGCGAATTACCTGCCATAGTCACGTACTTTAGGCCCGATAGGTTTAAATTAGACCTAGGTTTATCAAAGAACTCAATGGCTGATTATTCGGATTTACTCATTTTTTGTAATGCATTGTCAGGGCTTTCCTCATTTTTTTTCATGGCTTTGTCTTATCTCTCATTCACGATGGAAACGATAATTGATAACTCGAAGGCAGCCCCTAATATTCTTGTCAAAGAGATCAGCTTCAGTTCTGTATTAACTTCGAACTCAAGTATCCCCGCAAACTTGTTAGCCTCGAGATGGTGCCACCGATGTTCGTTTTTCATAGATACCTTTACACTGTACAATGAACTGGGCTATTCTTGGTTTGTCATTGAAGAAACTTAATAGATCTTGGAAATAATATGGTATGTCAGCCATGTAACGCTATAATTTATTTTTCGAAAATAGGTATGATAAACGCCTATTTGGGGATAAAACCTGTGAAATTCACAGTAATCTAACTTATTGTTCTGTTTACCGTTAAAACAAAATATTCGGTTCCATTTAAAAAAATCAACCATGAAAAAATTATTACTCATCTATGTAGGCTTAATGTTCTATTCCATTGCAGGCTTTGGACAGAATAGATTGGAATTGCCCCGGGTATCAGGAATGTTGGGAACCATCAAAGCTTTCTCGGATATTTCTGTTTTTGAAATAAATGATTTGCCTGGTAATTCAGTTTCGGAAGGTACTTCGTCTGAAATTGAGAAATATGGTCAAATTTCAAAATTTAGAGACTTGATTGTATTGGATTCAAACTTGCCTAAAATCAGTTTTTCAGAAGGTTCGATGATGCCAATTATGGATTTTTCAATTAATAATTCCTCCAATCTGTCAATTAAGGAAATCTCAAAAAGTTATTATTCCAAGATGCCTATTACAGAGCTTAAATCTTATATTTCATCTACAAGAATTAAAAATAAATAGCGTTTTTATTTTGAGTCGTTTGGGGAAAAAAAAACTTATTGTAGTCAAAAAGTATTTTGATTTGTTATAAAAATATTAAATAAAGTAAAAATACTGTTTAAACTTAGTTAAATAAATTTTATATAACGCACAAAAAGTGTAAAAAAAAGACTGTCCACATCAGGTGAACAGTCTTTTTTAAATATTGCTTTTATTAATTAATTGTTGGTGTATTCCCGTCATTGGTTGTAACATCAGCACGGATTGTTTCATATCTCGCTTTGACATCATTTCCCAATTTATCAAAATTATCCTCCAACCAGTCAACGCTTTCCTTGATAGTATCGTCCATTTCATCTATAGCATTCGTGGTTCCAGTGGCTGCGGTAGTTCTACCCTCTCTCCAAGTTTCCACTCTTTCAATATGCATGGATGATGTTTCCGTCATTTCCACCTCTTTCTTTTTGGCTTCAATTTTGGCCTCTTCATAGTTGGCTTGAATTTCTCTTAAATCTCCAAGTTCAGTATCCTCAGCATTCATATAGGCAGCTTCTGCGCGTTGCTCAAGCGCATTATATTTATTATCAAGCTCGGTCCAGTTATGGTCTACCCGCTCGTCTGCTACTCTGTCTACGGAGTCAACAAAACTTTTGAGATCATCCTTTGCTTCTTTTCTTTCGTTATCGCGTGCAGTATTGTCACATGATATCATCATCAACAATGCTCCGCCTACAATCATTAAATTCGTTGTTTTCATAATAAGTTGGATTTTTAAATTTGTTTATAACCATCTTGATGCAATACCCATACCCAGATTAGGAATATTAAAACTACCTGTTAAAAACCGCTCTAAATGAATCAAAATCACGTTTTTCGAAAAAGCTAAATAATTATTACTTTCCGACATAAATTTCGTTTGAAGTCAAAATTCCACACATTAGGGATTTATTTTCCCATTTATCAAAAAGAATCGATAAAAAACCACAACCTCTTTGAGTCAGCTTTAATCCCAACCCCATAAAGGTTATGGTAATTTTTAAGGAATAGCTATTTGTAACCATTTACTTTTTTACTTTTGCCATTACTGTTGATTTCCGGTATCCCGGAGCCTATAACTTCCTCCTTAAAGGTAACACCACCTTTAATTCCAAAATCCAACGTGCGGATTGGGAATGGAATCATGATATCGTTCGCATCAAAGGCTTTTTTGAGTGCTTTGATTGCATAATTTTTAGCTCCAACATAGGCTTTGTTTTCTCTGGTATAATCCAACCAGATATTCGCGGTGAAATTAATGGAACTGTCACCGAATTCAACCCAAAAGAGGGTGATGTCCTCGCCTTTAATTCTGCCCGGGGTCTTTTCTAAGGCTTCGAACACCACTTGTTCTACCTTATCCAAATCATCACCATAGCTTACACCGCATTCCACCCTCAATCTTCGCTGTCCCCCTTCCGTAAAGTTGGTAAAGTTGTCCTCAAACAAAAAGCGGTTTGGTACATAGACTACGGGACCGTCAAAGGTTTTGACTTTGGTAACCCGGAGATTGATATCCACCACGTTTCCCATAATGCCGTTCTTTGTTTCAATTACATCGCCTATCGCAAAGGGTTGATTGAAGGTAATGTATATGCCGGACATGAAATTAGCCGCGGTATCCTGAAAGGCAAATCCCAATGCCAAACCAATGATACCAAGTCCAGCCAAAATAGAAGCTACCGTTCCTGAAAGATTTAGTATGGAGAGTGCGACCATAAATCCCACGATAAAAATCGCAAAAAACAAAATGCGGCTAAGAAAGCCTGTTATTGTCTTATCGACATGAAAGCGGGTCATTTGTTTTTTTGCGAAATTTCTTGTAAGCTTGGCTACAAAATAACCCAACACTATGATTAATATAGCCAAGGCAAGGTTTGGAAGCATTCTAACGAATGCAATCGCCCACCCTTCAAGTTTATCAATAAGCGCATTCAATAATTCACCTGTGTTCATAAAATTTAGTTAGGTTTCATTCAAAATTTATTCTTTTCTTTTGCGGATATCAAATCCTACTATGCTTTAATTGATGTAGAATGAACCCGTTCAGGGTGAACTTAAATTTTCAACAACCATGCCATAACCCTGGTAATTCTTTTCTTGAATGAGGCACTTAAAATTAAACTCCCTAATTGAACTACCTATCCTTGCCTAAAGGGCTAGGTGGTTTTCCAACCATCCATCGGACTATATTTTTGAAGATCCCCATCTTTATTTTTTTCGTCATGGTTAATATTTACCACTTTCTCCATCATTAATTGTTGTCACTATTGTTGTTGTCACTCTTGCTTTATAGTTAAATTTAAGACGATAACTTGATTAGCAGAAGGCTTTTTCTCAATTTAGATTTCTATACTCCATTGGTGTATGACCGGTCTTGGCAATGCACTCATTGGCGCACCGACAATCTTTTGGTATTCAGCCATAGTCTCGTCATTGCTAAAGTCAAATGATCTGCCCGCAAATTCGGTTGCAATCATTCCTGGTTCAACAATTTTCACTTGTCCGCCAAACTGCTCGACTTCAAAACTCAATGATTCTGAAATGCCTTTAACCGCAAATTTTGTCTCGTGATACAATGCACCTAAAGGGAAGGTTATTTTACCGCCAATGGAAGAAATATTAATGATGATACCGGATTTGATTTGGCGGAAATGAGGAAGGATAGCCTTCCCTACATCCAAGAGTCCAATCACGGTGGTATTGAACTGACGTACTATTTTCTCTCTTGAAAATGACTCCAAAGTGCCATACGCCACGTAACCCGCATTATTGAGCAATACATCGATTTGCCCAAATTTCTGAACCCCTTCAATCACTGCGTTTTGAATAGATTCCAAATCCAAAACATCAAGCTTCTTCACAAGCACGTTTTCCAATGAGGCTAACTCCGTTTCCTTTTCTGGATTTCGCATGGTAGCGATTACATTCCAATCTTTAGACTGGAATAGTTTTGCAGTTGCTCTCCCTATTCCACTGCTTGCTCCGGTAATTAAAGTTGTCTCATTCATTTTTGTTGCCTTTTAAATTAGGATACAAAGCGGGGTCGAAACGGAAGTTGTTTGATGAGACAAATTCGGGTTGTTTGTATTCTTTTTACGGAAAAATCGGCTTTTCGAAACGACTGTGTTGGCAACAGCAACATAATCAAATCCGATCTAACCCTGAGAGGATGCTATACCTATTTATTACTCCTTTATATGGCTGGGATTAATATATCAAATGTCGCAGCCCAGGGCGCTACCGTGTACTATGATTTTCCGCCAATTCAGGATTCGTGTAAAAAACAATCGAGTTCAGGTTTTTAGTATTTTATGGCATGCATTTAGTTTAGAGGTTAGGTATTATAAACCAATTATTACAAGACCATGAAGAAAACAACATTTATAGTAGCCATTTTTATTGGGTTTGCCATGCATGCCCAAGCTCAGATGAGTTCTCCGGCCAGTGAGCAAAATACCGGCTTTGGAGTAAGGGGAGGAGCCAATTTCTTTAATTGGGGCGGTTCCGATGTCAGTGGCAATGATTATACAAATCGGGTAGGATTCCATGCGGGCATATTTGCCAATATGTTTGTTGTTGACAGATTCTCTATCGAGCCTGGAGTATATTATTCTGTAAAGGGTACCCAAAATGACGATTTTGTGGATTCCCGGGCGGTGTTGAATTACATTGATGTACCCATACTGCTGCGATTTTATGCCACAGAGGGACTGAATTTCTTTGCAGGCCCTCAAGGTTCTATTTTGACGGGGTCCAGTTTTGAAGCGGATGCGTTGGGAAGTACTTTTGACTGGCAGACAGATGCGATCAACGATATTGATGCCGGGCTGGTTTTCGGCGTTGGATATAATTTGCCCGTTGGATTGAACTTGCAAGCCAGTTACGATTATGGAATGACTCCCATTTTTAAGGATTCGGATGCAGATGTATTCAACCGGGGATTTAAATTGTCTTTGGGTGTAAGTTTCTAAAGGCAAATTCAAACATAAAAACCCTTTCAATGAGAATTGGAAGGGTTTTTTTATGCTTTTTTGATTCTTTCGATTTCCTTCAGTTCATATTTGGGTGTTCCTCCGGCAAGGGTCGCAACAAGGGCACCCAAGGCGCAGGCATAATCAAGGATATGTTCGGGAGATTGTTTTTCCAGGTATTTACAAATAAAACCGGCCAAAAATGCATCGCCGGATCCTACAGTATCCACTACTTTTACAGGATAGCCGGGGTGAGAAACGATTTCGTCTTCGGTGTACAAGATGGCTCCCTTGGCTCCCAATGTTACACATATCATTTGAATGTCAAAAAGCTCAGTCAGTTTCCCCAATGCCATTGACATTTTATCTGGCAGGTTATGATAATTGGCCAGAATGGTAAGTTCCTCTTCATTGATTTTAAGTATATCGCATTTTGACAACAGCTGCTCCAATAATTCCGGGGAGTAATAGGGTTGTCTGAGATTGATATCAAGGATCTTTAGTGTATCCATGGAGAGGAATTTAAAAAGTGCGTCCCGGCTGCATGGCTCGCGAGCAGATAGACTGCCAAAAACAAAAGCATCTGCATGCTTGACTTGCAGGGCAGTTGCTTCATTCCAGTGAATATTGTCCCATGCGGCTGGTTTTACAATTTCATACCGGATGTTTTCGGGGTCACTGTCATTCACCAAAACCGTTCCGGTAGGTAAGTCGGGATCCAGTTGGATAAGTTCATGGCTTAAATGGTAGCTTCGGATGAATTTGAGTAATTTTTTCCCCAATTTATCTTCCCCTACCCTTGATATCATGGCTGCATCCATTCCCAATTGCCGGAGATGCAGGGCTACATTCATGGGCGCACCTCCTGCAATTTTCCCTTTGGGGAATATATCCCATAACATTTCCCCAAAACAAATGATCTTTTTAGTCATCGCTTTTCCTAAGATCTTGTTGAATCTCCTCCAAGGATCTTCCTTTGGTTTCGGGCATTTTTGTGGTGACCCAGATCAACTGTAGCACCATCATCACGGCAAAAAATCCAAAGATGAAAACCGGTCCTATCTGATTGGCCAAGAAAGGAAAGACGTTGGCAATAACCGCTGCCAGAATCCAATGGGTAAAGGAACCGATGGACTGGCCATAGGCCCTCAGTTCGTTGGGGAATACTTCCGAAATGAAAACCCAGATCACTGCACCCTGACCAATTGCATGGGATGCAATGAACATAAATACAAATATAGGCAACATGCTGACACTTATCTGGCCTCCAGAAAAGGAATATGCAATCAGCGATAAAGAGATTATGTATCCTATGGAACCCATGTACATGAGTTTTTTACGTCCAATCCGATCTATCAGATATAGCCCGAGCATGGTGGCGACAAGGTTGATAGCTCCTATACCAACGGTTGACAACAACGCCCCTTCTGCACTGATACCTGCCATTTCAAAGATCCTGGGGGCAAAGTAAATGATGGCATTGATACCTGAAAGTTGGTTGAAAGCGGCAATGACAATAGCCAGCAGGGTGATGTGTAAATACTTGGCGTTGAAGAGGGCGGTAAAACCGACCTCCAGGTTGTTTTGTTGCTTTTCTTCTAAGGCCATACGAATCGCTTCTTTTACCCCATCAGGGTCTGTACGGGTAAGGATTCGTTCGGCCTCGGCAAAATCATCCTTTTTGGCAATCAACCAGCGCGGACTTTGGGGAACTTTGAAAACCAACACTGTGTAGATCAAGGCTGGAATCGCCTCAACGCCGAGCATCCAGCGCCAGCTTTCCACCGAAATGGCCATATCGATGAGGTAATTACTGAAATAGGCAACGAGAATACCAAAAACAAGATTAAACTGATAAAGAGCCACCAATTGTCCACGGTTTTTTGCCGGGGAAATTTCACTGATATACATGGGAGCCACGACCGAAGAAGCACCTACTCCCAACCCGCCAATAAAACGGAAAAACATAAATGAATACACCTCGGGAGCAATTGCGGATCCCAACGCAGAAACAAAAAAGAGAACTCCTATCCAAATCAACGATTTTTTTCTCCCGTACTTATCTGCGGGTATGCCACCAAAAAGCGCCCCTATGACCGTACCATACAGAGCTATGGCCACGGCCAAGCCATGACTCCAGTCGCTCAGATTCCAAACTTGCTGGATGGCCCTCTCCGCACCTGAGATCACCGCCGTGTCAAATCCAAAAAGAAAACCTCCCAGCGCGGCGACTAAGGAAAGAAATAGTACATACTTGTTGATGTTCATAAGATTGTCAGGTTAATTTTAGGCTATTCGCAATAAAACTAGTCAGTTTGAAAGTTTTAAAAAAATATCTGTGGAAATAAACGCTAAAATTTCACTTCTACTCTCAAAATGATTTACTGTCACGGATTTTTTGGGTTGTTTTTATGCCAAGAATTTTCATTTTCGAATATCCACCGGTAGTAAAAACAATGACTGTCATCACCTGTGTACCCTCAATCAAAGTGTCATTACTAGCCGATACGCCCAGCAAGATCCCCAATGAAGTCAACGTTTTGATCTATAGATGGGATTTGTGTATCAGGGCAAATCAGATTAATTTGATCTGGAATAGTTGCATGTTGCCTTCCAAAAAATTTTCATGCGCAGGGTTGGGGCATAGAAATAGGCTTGAAAGATTCGGGTATTCCAAATCCAAGCCTATTGCCTGTCCAATTGGACGTTTAATTATAGCCCAAAGGAATGCGATAATAAAATTGAAATTGGCCTGCAATATCCATGTTAATCATTCTCATATGCCAATTATTTCCCTCCATTTCCCCAAATGGGCTAAACAGCAGCGTTCCTTCGAGTCCAATTTCCCCGGAGTTGTTGTTAATGGACTTAAAAATTCCCAGTCGGTAAGGAATGTAAAAATGAGATCCCGTAGCGGAATAAGAGCTGATTTCCCTGCCCGATTCATTAAATATAAACCGTTCATCTGTTCGTTGTGCATGAAAAAATCCGAGACCTATACCGGTATATACTTTTATAAGAGATGGTAGATAGCCGCTTTGATCGGGATTAAAATGATAAATCGGCATGATATCACCAAACAATAGATTTCCTTGAAAACCATATGGAAGGCCTGCTCCGGAAAATAATTCTTTACGACTTTCAGGGAGAAAGTCACCGCTGTTAAACATTTGCCCCCCCAGGGTTGCCTTAATATCGAAAAAAGGATGTATATTATAACTAAAATCTACCGTGGCCACAGGTAAAACCATGAGTTTGAATTTCCGGTAAATTCCAGCATTGTCTCCGTAAAAAACTGCCGGCCCCAATCCAAACCCCAATCTATTTGACCTGTTGTTTTGAGCGTTGGAGTGAACTGCTACTCCTAAAAATAACATTATTAAAACAAGAAAATTTTTCATATTTTGAAATAGTCAATTACCTTCCAATTTAACAATAATTATTTGAATTACAATTACATGCCTAGTTTCTACTTTTTATACTATGTAATCAACATTTCAGAGTAGGTAACGAGAACTCTAAATTATATCTTAATAATTCACTTTTTTATTTAATCGGATGTTACTTTTATTTAAAAATTAACCCAATTGATTTTCATTTGTTTGGGGATATCTGTCTTAAACGGAATTTTAATCTTCTAAGCAATACCTAAAGCTATTATTGATACCTCTTTTTAGAAAGTGTAAAAAATAAGATTTTATTTAAGGAGGTCAAATATATAAAAATAACAGCAAAGAAAACGCATATTATTCCAACGCAATGTTGGGCAATAAATCCCTTTTCTGGGAAAATTGATGATGAATTAACAAACCATAACATGAAAATTTGCAGTCACTTCTTTAATTTAAATATCGCAAGTTGAATTGGTGTTGATTTGAAAATAGTGAATTAATTCAAACCCTAAATTATATTAAGGCCATCCATATAAAATTTCATGATTGGTTATGCCTGATTAAACAGGATTTACTTAGTTCCCTATTCCCTAGTTTCAGTCTCGGCCAAGGGCCTCAGGTTCCCGGGAATGGGAGGGTTGAGGTCATCATCCTTTTCATAGGGGAATATTTCTACGATGGGACTTTCCACCACCTCCGGCACATTGAAAGATACCAACATGTTGTTGAGGCTTTCATAAATTCGATCGTAAGCTTCCTTGACATGGTGGGCGGTAACCAGCATAAACTGGGTGACTTTTTTTTCTTTGCCACTGTCTGCGTCTGCCACAATATAGGTGATCTTGCACTTGTGCCAAACATCGATGTCTTCATAAAAAAACACATCGACAAAATTACTTTTGCTGATGTTGGTCACTTGAAAATCACCCCGGATCACCGAACCAAGCATGTCATAGATTCTTGCCTCTGCCTCTGTAAAAGAAACGGCATCTACCAGATACTGTTCTGAAACATTTTTGAGCAATCCCTGCTCATTTTCTTTGGCGTATTTTACTTTACACAAAAACCAGATTCTCATTCTCTCCTACGTTACAATTAGCAAACACAAAGGTACGGGTAAATCAGCAAAATGGAAAACTGTTTGTGAATTGATGCAAAAAAGAAGGCTTGGATCTCATTAAGCTGGAAAATTGGAAAACATAAACTAGTCAAGCACCAACGAATTTGGTTGATGAGATAATTGATTATTGCGACAAATGAAAATTGGGGACATGAATTAGTCAAGTAACAACTCCACCTGATATATTTTTACAAAATCCTCTTCTTCGTCTTGGTTAAATCGGGAGAGAAACCACATTTTTTTGTCTCTGACCAAAAATTGCCGATAATCAAGCTTCTCAGGAAGTTGAAAGTCAGCCAGAGAATTTCCTTCAAAATCCATGACATGCATTCGAATGGGGTATTTTCCTTCAATATTTTTGAAAAATTCGTTGTAGGTATCATTGGTAAGGGTGGTATATGCCTCCCTATCAGAAAAGTCAAATCCTGGAAAATAAGTAGCAATTATATAATCCCTGTACGTTTTCAGCACATGAGTTTTGCCTGCCGATCTATCCAATGAAATTCCCCTGACATCTGCTTGGCTGGGTTCTTTCTCTTCTCCTGGATTGTAAGTAGGATATGCTATGGCTTTTCGGTCAAGTCTTTTAAAATCGGAATTTATGTCATAGCTCGTAAGGTAAAGATCAGTTCCTGAATCACATATAATCTGTTACTATGGGTGGTGAAACTTGGCATCATTTCCGTTACATCGTAAGCCTTTCCATTCTTGAAAAGGCTCTCCTCCTCCAAGTGAAGAAACCGTTCAAATCTCCCCTGCTCGGGGTATATTTTTGCCAATTGTAGAAAGTTGTCATAGTATTCCGGCTCTACTTTTGTAAACTCTCCCCTTGGGATAATGGCACGAATCAGGATCATGTCGTTGTGAAGGATAACCTCATTATCAGCTGCTGCTCTTCCTCCGATATTAGGCACATCGGAGGTTTGGTAAGGAATGCTCTTGGCAAGCTCCACGTTGGGATAAAATTCCATATAACCTTTTAAACCTACCATAAAGAAATTTCCATTTTCAAGAAAGCGGGCAGGCAACCAGGGGTAAGGACCATAACTGTCTTTGGCGTCACCCCGCTTTTCCATTTCCTGCAAGTGGATGCCCTCAAAATCAGTCAACAGGGCAACTCCCCGTTGCATGTCGTGAAATAAAATTCTTGCCTGACTTGGCGCGATGTCCATCAAATCAAGCATCCCCACTTAGTCGACCTTAATGGAATCTTTGATCACGAGTGAAAATGCGTCGGCAGCAGCTTTTTCTTGGGGGACATTACACGAAAAAAAAACAAGGTATCCCACAGCGAGAAGTGAAAGATTTGGTTCATAGCGTCCAGTCTTTGGTGTTGTAAATGACTGATAGTAAAATTAATAACTTTTAAACTAAGATACCAGTTAGTATTTAAATTTTCAGTTTGTAAGTTACCGATTTGAAATTATACAGCTATTTTATAGAAGTCTTCTCGCCGCAATTTGAACGGGATCCCAGACTCCCGAAAAGGGTGGGGCATACGATAAATCCATAAATGCCAAGTCAAAAGTGGTGAGTTTTCCCATAATGGCTGCCGCAATGGTGTCGATACGTTTGGCAGAACCTTTAAACCCCACTATTTGGCCGCCAATGATGCGTTTGTTGTCCTTTCTGGCGAGCAATTTGACGTGTATGGGGGCACTTCCAGGATAATAGCTTGCAACATTACTGCTTTTGATGGCGGATGTATCATATTCCAGATTCATTTCTTTGGCTTCGGATTCGGAAAGTCCGGTGCGGGCAATTTCCATATCCAGAAATTTGGTTATTGCCGTTCCGACTATACCTGGGAATTCTATCTTTTCTCCACAAATATTGCTTCCGGCAACAAGGCCCTGCTTGTTGGCTATGGTACCCAACGCCCTAAAGGTTTCTTCTTCTCGTAGAATGTGATAAGATGTGGCGCAATCGCCTGCCGCCCATATGTGGTTTACCGAAGTCCGCATGTGTCGGTTGACCAAGATAGCACCGGAGTCTCCTAGTTTGAGTCCCGCCGTTTTGGCCAAGTCAGATCTCGGTGTGATCCCGATTCCAATTATCACTACATCTGCCTCTAGCTTTCGCTTGTTGGTTTCTACCTGCCTTACTTTTCCTTTTCCATCTGTGGG
>JBBQXZ010000058.1:0-21464 GCA_038209145.1 Cytophagales bacterium
TGCCTTCACACCGAAAAATGCTGATGTGGGAAACTTGCGAGAGACCTTCTTTATCAACCAAGTCTCTTACGAACATACGGTGGAATATGTAAAGGATGGTGATTTTCGTGTTGACAGAAGGTACATTTTTGAAGTAGGTGGAAAAAACAAAACCACTGAGCAGATTCAGGGGGTCAAAAACAGCTATATCGCCGCGGACGACATCGAATACGGGAATCCCAAAAAGATCCCGCTGTGGTTGTTTGGGTTTATGTATTAATGCTTTTCAAAATATCCGTCATTTTGGAAAGCTTTTATTTGCTAAATCCGGCTAAAAAGTTTCCTGCTAATTTTTCTTTTTCGGCTTGAATGTGAGCAAGAACTGCGGTAATGCCCAAATAAAATAATTGATTCGTTTCATAAGTCAAACATAAAATCGCTAGTTTAGCGGCAAACGCTGGTATTCCCATGATTCAAAAGACCGGACTTTTCTGTAGCTTGTTGTTGCTTTTTACGCATGTGATCCAAGCCCAGATTATTGATGAGATCAAGACGGCGGGGCAGATTTATGCCTTCGCCCAAGTGCATGGTGACCAGGATATCTTACTGGATTTCACTTATCCGGAGCTTATTGACAAGGCAGGGGGTCCGGCTGCCATGAAAAATATATTACGCCAAATTTACCAAACCAGACTGGCACAGGGACAGTATGTGAAGGAACTGGAAATTAAGGAACCCATACTATTCTCCCTGGTTAAAGACGAAATCCACGCCTTGGTCCCCATCGTCACCACTCTGAAAGTACCCGGAGGACTCGTGATCACGCCTTCCACCATTATCGCTGTAGGTACTGGCAACAGGCAGAACTGGTATTTTATAGAGACTACATCCATCGATGAGCGAAACGTACACAAGGTACTCCCCAACTGGGACAACAGCCTGACACTTCCTTATAAATTCCCTTCCGTATTTAAAGAAGACCCTGAAACAATCCAATAGGTTTGAGGTGTGGCTACTTTTTACCCCTACTTGCTTCCATTTTGTCCCAAAGTGGTTTGGGTACGGCATCAAACCCGTTAAACTGGCCGGCACCTTTGAGCCATTCGCCTCCATCAATAGTGATTATTTCGCCAGTCATATACGCCGAAAAGTCAGAAATCAGGTAAGCGGCCAGATTTGCGAGTTCCTGGTGTTCCCCTACCCTTCCAAGCGGCACCTTGTTGGCTGGATCAAACTTAGTGGCCAAATCTCCCGGCAACAGGCGAGTCCACGCACCTTCGGTAGGAAATGGTCCCGGCGCAATGGCATTGCTCCTGATCTTGTATTTGGCCCATTCTACTGCAAGCGACCTGGTCATTGCAAGCACGCCGGCTTTGGCTGCGGCACTGGGCACCACATAACCTGATCCCGTAAACGCATAGGTAGTAACGATGTTTAAGAAGATACCGGCAATTCCCGTATCAATCCAATATTTCCCTGCTGCCAGCGTCATATTCGCAGTACCTTTCAAGACGATATCCAGAATGGTATGAAAGGCGTTGGCAGAAAGACGTTCCGTGGGACTGATAAAATTTGCAGCCGCATTGTTCACCACTACATCCACCCGGCCAAAATGGCGAACAGCCCCGTCCAGCATAAGTTGGACCTGGTCCATGTCCCTGATATCACAGGCTAAGGGAAGGACTTCACCGCCCATCGATTCCGTAAGTTCTTTTGCGGTTTCTTCCAACACGGCTATTTTTCGGCTACTGATGATTACTTTGGCTCCCAATTTCAAAAAATAAGCCGCCATGGATTTACCTAAGCCCGTCCCTCCCCCGGACACTAAAACCACCTTACCTTTGAGCGCCCCATCGCGCATCATTCCGTCTATATAAGACATATGTTTCTGTTTTTTACCTTTGAGACATTCGTTGTCCCAAGTATCATCAATTTTCAAACCTTACCACTAATATACGTACTTTTGACTACCCATCAACCGTTTGATTTTGGTATTCAATTTGAGTGGAGAAAATTATGACTAAAAAATTATGGCTCGGAGCCTTCCTCTTGACGATATTGGCAGGCTGTGTGGAAGAGGATATCCGCCGCCTGCAGACTGACCAATCTTTTGAGGGGGAAGAAGCTTACTTGATTTCCAAACTACTTGATGAGCACCTGATACTGTTATGGCAACCTGTATCTTTTTATAAAGACAGCACCAAAATTGCGGGAATCCCCGGCTGCCCTTTTGTCACATTGGATACCGTAAAAAACGAAGTCACTTTACGCTATGAAAGTGTAGACTGTCAAAACCTGCCTAACGACCAAACAGGCAGAATCGTATTTACCTACACCCCTTTACCCGTTACCCAGGGATATAGTCTGACTATATCCTACCAAAAATATACTTTTCAGGGGAACACCTTTTCGGGCTCAAGGACCTTGACCATTGCAGCCCAAAACAGGGATAGACGTGTATTTTTGGATGTGGCTTCCGATGTGTTGCTCACCGCTCAAAATCAATCAAGCAGTAGGGTAAGTTTTTCCCTATCGCATGAGGTAATGATCTCCGGTGACCGCATTATCCAAGGTCTGAGTACCGGATCTGGCAATGCAAGAAACTGGGCAGGACGAGAAGTGACTTGGGAAATCACCGTACCAAAACTCTTCCAGATAGCCTGCACAGAACAACGTCAGCTACGTCCAAGTACAGGTCAGGAATTGTGGACAATTACCCGAAGCAGTACCTCTGACGTCCTTCACCGCCTCACTTATTACTTGGAGCCTGAGTGTATCACCCACACCATCATCCAACTTGACGAAGGTGTTGAAATGAAAAAAACACCGTAGATACACGGTGTTTTTTAATGTTATTTCTAAAATTATGATTTCAAATAGATTAATAGCGATAATATTCCGGCTTGTAAGGACCCTCAGGTTTCACCCCAATATATTCTGCTTGGTCATCGGATAATTCATCCAGTTCCACGCCCAATTTTGCCAGGTGAAGTGCCGCGACTTTTTCGTCCAAGTGCTTGGGAAGTACATATACGCCAGGTTCATAAGCATCGGTGTTAGTCCACAGTTCCAACTGCGCCAATGTTTGGTTGGCAAATGAGTTGGACATCACAAAAGAAGGGTGACCGGTGGCGCAACCGAGGTTTACCAGCCTGCCTTCTGCCAACACAAGGACATCCTTGCCGTCAATGTTGTACAAATCCACCTGTGGTTTGATTACATCTTTGGTATGTCCATAGTTTTTATTCAGCCAGGCCATGTCTATTTCATTGTCAAAGTGACCGATGTTGCAGAGGATCGCCTTATCTTTCATGGATCTAAAATGAGCTTCTCCGATAATATTTTTATTGCCGGTAGCGGTTACGATAATATCCCCTTCTTTCACGGCATTGGCCATTTTTTTAACAGCAAAACCATCCATGGCAGCCTGCAAGGCGCAGATCGGATCTATTTCTGTGACGATCACCCTGGCACCAGCACCGGAAAGCGATGCCGCCGAACCTTTTCCCACATCCCCATAACCGGCCACCACGGCCACTTTGCCGGCCATCATGATGTCTGTAGCCCGGCGGATTGCATCAACAAGTGATTCCTTACATCCATACTTGTTGTCAAATTTTGACTTGGTCACGGAATCGTTGACATTGATGGCAGGCATTGGAAGCGTACCGTTTTTCATGCGTTCGTAGAGCCTGTGCACACCCGTTGTCGTTTCTTCAGAAAGTCCCTTGATTCCCTTTATCAGTTCAGGATATTGATCCAAAACCATATTGGTCAAGTCGCCTCCATCGTCCAATATCATATTTAACGGCTTGCGCGCTTCACCAAAGAAAAGAGTTTGTTCAATACACCAATCAAATTCCTCAGCAGTCATGCCCTTCCATGCATAAACACTGATTCCAGCGGCAGCAATCGCGGAGGCAGCATGGTCTTGGGTAGAAAAAATATTGCATGATGACCAGGTTACTTCCGCTCCCAAGGCCACCAAGGTCTCAATCAGAACGGCAGTCTGAATCGTCATGTGTAAGCAACCGGCGATCCTTGCGCCTTGAAGGGGTTGAGTAGGGCCAAATTCTTCACGTAGAGCCATCAATCCAGGCATTTCACTTTCAGCCAAACGGATTTCTTTCCTGCCGTACTCAGCCAAGGATATATCTTTTACTTTAAAATTGGTATATTTTTCTGATTTGATTTCTGACATAATAGTTGAATTTGGAATTTTTTACCTTTATATTTTTTATTGGTTTTTCGGAAAAACAAAAATAAACATTTCTTGAGACAAAAGAAAATTTGGATTTAAATGAACCTAACCTCCTTGAATGAATAACTTACCGTTTCTGCATTTTGTTTCTCCATCATAAGCTTGCCGCAAGGACTCACCCCAATAATTTTGCCGACAAACGGGTCTTGGTCTGCATAAGCAGCCCATTGTCCCCAACGGTACATGTGACGGAGATAGGTTTCACGGATTTCTTTTCTTTTCCCTTTTTTTAGCAGCAGGTAATATTTTTCTATAGATGCTATCAGCATTTTGAAGAACTCTTCCAAATAAACTACCGAACCTCCAATAATTGCCAGTGACGCGGCAGCGGGAAAAGGAAATTCCAGTTGGTTGAGATTTATCCCCAAACCAATCACGGACATTTCTATTCCCCGCGCACTTACGGAATTTTCAATCAACATGCCTCCCAATTTTCCCTCAGAAAGGTGAACAAAATCATTGGGCCACTTAATCCGGGTCCCTTCCACATAAGCCGCTAACACTTCCTGAACCCCAACCGAAATTGCCATGTTTAATTCAAATTGCTCTGATGCGTCTAAAAACAAGGGAGTCAGCACAAGCGAAAAAGTCAGGTTTTTACCCGGCTCGCTGTGCCAGCGATTGCCCCGCTGTCCTTTACCCTGCGTCTGATTTGTTGTGACGATGATGCTTCCCTCAATAGCCCGTCCTGATTTAAAAAGCCGCATGGCTTCATCATTGGTAGAGTGACACTCTGTCAGGTAAATAATATCTTTACCCAAAAAGAGCGTGTTGGCAAGGATTTTATGCATGTATAATTAGTAAATTAAGACCATTTTCAGGATATTTAAGATTATTTTAAATATAGGTCGACAAACGGCAATTCAAAAATACAAAATTATATATGACAGCAGAAGAGCTGAGTAAAGTAATTATCAAAGGAATGGAAGAAAAGAAAGCATCTGACATTGTCCTGATGGATCTTCGAGATATTAATCAAACGATGACGGATTTTTTTGTCATTTGTTCAGGATCTTCAGATACCCAACTGGAAGCCATTTCCCAATCCATTGAAGACGAAGTCATAAAGTCCAATAAAGAAAGGCCATGGCGAAGTGAGGGCAAAACAAACAGACAATGGATTTTAATGGACTATGTCAATGTGGTAGTCCACATATTTCTAAAGGAAAAAAGGTCATTTTACCGATTGGAAGAACTTTGGGGTGACGCAAAAGTTACATCAATAAAGTAAAAGGTTTTGAACTTTCATTTTTTAAATTCGTTCTACAAAAAGTTTATAGCAATAATAAAAGAAAGATGAGTGATAAAAATAAAGCAAAAAAGTTTATCCCGAAAGTCCCACAAAAACCCAACTTTCAGCTTTGGTTGATCGTCACTGCGGTAATTGTATTGATCGGAGTAACGTGGTTCAACCAAAACACCGCCGTGGTGGAAATTACCATGAAAAAGTTTGAGGACATGGTGTTGGGGAATGATGTCAAGAAAGTAGTTGTCGTCTACAACCAAAATTACGTAGAGGTAACCCTAAAAGAAGAAGCGCTGAACAACCAGCGCTACAAGGATGAATTAGAAACACAAAATCGCTTCTATAATGTGCAGGGACCACATTATAAGATTAACGTTGCGGATGTTTCCAATTTTCTGGATTCATACAGTGAACTTGAAGGCAGCTTGCCTGAAGATCAGCGTATTGGGTACTCTGCAAAAAAGGAAGAAAGCTGGGGCAACTGGATATCCTCATTCGGGTTTCTGATTCTTATTTTCTTTCTGTTTTGGATGATGATGCGGCGGATGTCAGGTCCCAGTGGGCCTGGCGGTCAAATTTTCAATGTAGGAAAATCCAAAGCGCAATTGTTCGATGCGGATAATAAGGTTAAGATCACCTTTGACAATGTGGCAGGGCTTGATGAAGCCAAAGAGGAAGTGGAAGAAATTGTGGAGTTCCTTAAAAATCCGTCCAAATTCACCAAACTTGGCGGAAAAATCCCTAAGGGTGCCTTACTTATAGGCCCTCCAGGTACAGGCAAAACCCTATTGGCCAAAGCTGTTGCGGGAGAAGCAGGTGTTCCTTTCTTTACCCTTTCAGGTTCCGACTTTGTGGAAATGTTTGTGGGAGTGGGAGCTGCCCGGGTTAGGGATTTATTTAAGCAGGCAAAAGAAAAAGCACCCTGTATTATCTTCATCGATGAAATTGACGCCATAGGTAGATCCAGAGGCAAAGGACAAATGCCCGGTTCCAACGATGAGCGTGAAAATACCCTGAATTCCCTGTTGGTTGAAATGGATGGATTTGGTACAGACTCGGGAGTTATCGTACTTGCCGCTACCAACCGACCCGATGTATTGGACAGTGCTTTGCTTAGGGCGGGCAGATTTGACAGACAAATTAGCATCGATAAGCCAGACATTGTGGGAAGAGAGGCCATTTTCAGGGTTCATCTAGGGCCTATCAAATCATCCGATAATGTAGAGCCAAAAAAATTGGCCGCTCAGACTCCCGGATTTGCAGGAGCCGAAATCGCCAATGTGTGTAATGAAGCAGCCTTGATAGCAGCCCGAAGAAACAAAACAGCGGTTGACATGCAAGACTTCCAAGATGCCATTGATCGTGTGATTGGAGGACTTGAGAAGAAAAACAAAATAATTTCACCCGAAGAAAAGCAAATTGTAGCCTATCATGAGGCAGGTCACGCAGTAGCCGGCTGGTTTTTGGAACATGCAGATCCTTTGGTTAAAGTAAGCATAGTTCCGCGAGGGATTGCAGCGTTGGGATATGCCCAGTACCTGCCAAAAGAACAGTTTCTATACCAGACAGACCAATTGATTGATGAGATGTGTATGGCACTCGGTGGTCGTGCCGCAGAGGAAATCGTCTTCAGTAAAATTTCAACGGGAGCCTTGAGCGACTTAGAGCGGATCACTAAGATGGCTTATTCGATTGTTTCTGTTTATGGCATGAACGAAAAAATCGGGCATGTCTCCTTTTATGACAGTAAGGGGGGGGAATATAAATTTGACAAACCGTATTCTGAAGCTACGGCCCAGACCATTGATGAAGAAGTCCGAAAACTCATCACCTTTGCCTATGACAGAACCAAGGAATTGCTGAGTAAGCACAAGGCTGAATTGGAAAAAATAGCCAAGGCACTTCTCGAGAAAGAAATCCTTTTCCAATCTGATTTGGAATCCATCATAGGAAAGAGACCATTTGAGCGGGAAACAACCTATGAGAAGTTTACAAGGACAGTAGACGACAAAGAAAAATTGGAAAAAGACAAAGCACTGGCCGAAAAGTTAGCTGTTCCTTTTGAAGATGATGAAAGTTCATCAGATAAGATCAAGGAAGACATCGTTGAAAATAAAGGATCGTAAAAAAATCCATGTTGATTTTTTATAGAAGAGGAAAGTGACATCACTTTCCTCTTTTTTATTCCAGGTTCTATAGATAATATTCACTATGGAAATTTAAAAAGATTGGTAAATTTGAAAATACGTTGTCCCTATCGCATGAACATCACGCTCAAAGCTCATCAAAAAATATTTTTTGCTTCTGATTTCCACTTAGGCACACCAGATGCCCAGTCCAGTAGGGAACGGGAACAGAAAATAGTTCGTTGGTTAAACAGTATTTCCGACACTGCAGCGGCCATATTTCTGGTAGGGGATATATTTGATTTTTGGTTTGAGTACGATAAAGTAATACCGAAGGGGTTTTTGAGGTTTACGTCCAAAATAACCTCCCTGCGAGAACAGGGGATTCCCATCTTTTTTTTTACAGGCAATCACGACCTTTGGATGAGGGACTACTTCACCGAGGAACTGGGTATCCCGGTATTCCATAACCCAATTAATATGGAGATTAATCACAAAAAGTTCCTCATTGGACACGGGGATGGCTTAGGACCCGGGGATCGAAAATACAAAGTTCTGAAAAAAATATTTTCCAACCCTGCCTGTCAATGGTTGTTCAAATGGGTGCATCCGGACATTGGGATAAAACTCGCGCAGATGTGGTCTAGAAGCAGCCAATTGACCAACTCGGCTAAAATGGAACATGAGTTCAAGGGCAAAAAAAATGAATGGCTGTATCTATATTGCCAAGAGGTGGAAAGCAGGATGCATTTCGATTATTATGTATTTGGCCACCGACACCTGCCACTAACCCTGGAGGTAGGTAAAAGATCCACTTATTTTAATTTGGGCGAATGGGTTACCCAATGCCATTATGGTGAATTTGACGGAGAAGCCTTCTACCTGAAAACTTTTCAAGGATGATGCATCAGGGCTTATTAATTATACTTTTTTCCCTTTATGCTTATACAGCTACTTGCCAGGAAGTGCAATGGCAAAAAATCAGCCATATCGCTACCCGCAAACTTGATCTTCTTTCCATTGATGGACGCAACCAGGTGTTTACTGCCGATCAGCAAGGCAATATCCGCCAATATTCTGCACAGGGTGACTCTTTGAATATTTATTCCCCGGTGTTCCGTGCCCGACTCAATAAATTAGAGGCTTTCTGGACAACCACCATTTTCCTGTTTTCCGCTGACTTGCAGCAATATGAGCTTTTGGATCGCTTCCTGAATCCAATAGCCAGTAACCGGTTTAGAGACAGGGACGTGGGAGTGGTTCGATATGCCACCCTCGGCAACGGCAACGTCATTTGGATGCTTAATGAAACGCGGCTTTCCTTGGTAAAATGGGATTTCAGACGGAACGTACTCCTACAGGAACAACCCCTGTCGCTTATTCTCTCTAACCCTTACCTAAAAGTAATCGACCTGACAGAAAGAAAAAACCTCCTATTCCTCCAACTTGAAAAAGGAGGCGTTTATATCTTTGATAACCAAGCTAATTTCATCCAGCAACTTGCTTCGATCCCGGATGTTCCTATTTTCATCGATGAAGATCACTTCTATTACGTGACGGAAAACAGATTAATGAAAACAAATTACCTCTCCAAAAAAACAACGTCCTATCCCCTTCCGGATACCATTTATAAAAAAGTCGCAATTACCAGTAAGGAGCTATTTTTATATTATGATGAAGGCATAGATATTTTTATAAGGCCGACTGGGTTATAGAAATACCTGAAAATGAGAATTTTTGCTACAAAACGATCTTTAAAATCATTCCCATGTTTCAACCTCCATCATTGACTTTTAGAAGCATTGGTTAAAAAATGTTATTTTATAAATAATTAGTTATAAAAAATGATAAAAATTTTGCAATTTGCGCGCCGATGGGAAAACGTTTACCGAAAAAGCTAGTAACTTTTATTTTAATTGCGCTTGGCTTCATCCAGATTTTGGGTTATGGCACCTATTCGCATGCCCAAAATATGCCGCGAAGGCTTGAAACGGAAATTTCCTTCCCCAGAGATCTTCATACTCCAGAGATAAAGTTCAACCTGCGGTCTACCGGAAATAAGAAATTTATATTAATCCTTGATGAAAAGTCCAATCAATTGACCAATGTCAAGGTTTTCGACATCTTGGGTAATCTGATCCTCGAAGACAAGTTACGTCCTGAGGATGGAATTCATAAGAGCTATGATTTTTCTTCCATAAATAGCCAGCTCTTTGTGGTCGAAGTAGGTAATGCAAAGTATAACAAAACCAAAAGTATATATGCCAATCCTCAGGGACAACCTGCTGGAAATAACTGAACGAACAATGGGTTAAATACACATTGCGAGGATAAAAAAAAGCCAATAAACCGGCTTTTTGAAGAAATAGATAATTCTACGATGATTATACCAACTCGACAAGCTTTATATCAAAAATAAGATCCTGACCTGCTAAAGGATGGTTTGCATCCAACGTGATTTTTTGCTCGTCTACATGTACCACTTTTACCGGAGTAGGTTGACCCATTTGATTCTGAATAGAAAGATCCATCCCTACTTCAGGCTTTATCTCCTCAGGAACCTGTTCAAGGGGTACATCCAGCATCATATCTTCCCGCTTGTCGCCATAGGCTTCGGCAGATGGAATGGTTACCACCTTATCCTCCCCCACCGACATACCGTGCACCGCAGTATCAAATCCTTTAATCATGTTCCCATCTCCCAGGGTAAACTGAAGGGGTTCCCGATCCGATGAAGAATCAAAGACCGTACCGTCCTTCAGTTTTCCCGTATAGTGAACTTTCACTGTATTTCCTTTATTAGCAATAGACATAAATTGAATTTTTTGATTAAACCTCTAAGTTAAGGCTTTTTTGCATGTATTAAAAATGAGCCGCCATAGAAAGCGGGCTGCGTTCGGAAATGATCTATTTGTGTTCGAAATCGTACAACTAAATTTGGGCAATCGTACCAAATACAGTAAATTGCCAAATTATTGGAGTATGGCATCATTTAAGCATTAGAAGGGAAAAGAACAAACATGGAAGATAATAAACTGGGCAATATTCTGATTGTGGACGACAATGAGGATTTGTTGTTTGCGGCAAAAATGTTACTAAAGAAACATGCCAGGGAAGTAACCATAGAAAAAGATCCTCGTAAAATTCCATTTTTGATCAATAATTACAGCTATGATGTCATCCTTCTGGACATGAACTTCACCGAAGATACCACCTCCGGAAAAGAGGGATTTCATTGGTTAAAGCAAATTAAGGAAATTGAACCCAAGGCAGTGGTTATATTAATAACGGCTTTTGGAGATGTAGAAATGGCCGTGCAGGCGCTGAAAGAAGGGGCAACAGATTTCATATTGAAACCTTGGCAGAATGAAAAGCTTCTGGCTACCTTATCTGCCGCCGGGAAGCTCAAAGAAAGCTACAACGAGGTGGAAAAACTCTCCAAGAAACAGAAACAGCTGCAATCGGAACTGAAAAAGCCGTTCATCGATATCATCGGTAGCAGTGCCTCCATGAAGAACGTCTTTTCAATCATCGACAAAGTGGCTAAAACCGACGCCAATGTGTTGATCTTAGGGGAAAATGGAACGGGGAAAGAACTTATTGCCCGCGCCATCCACGATCGCTCGCACCGCAACGATGAAATTTTTGTCACCGTCGATATGGGTGCCATTACGGAAAGCCTATTCGAAAGCGAACTATTCGGTCACAAAAAGGGATCTTTTACCGATGCGAAGGAAGATCGGGCAGGTCGCTTCGAGGTAGCAGACAACGGCACGCTTTTTCTGGATGAGATTGGCAACCTCAACATGCCCTTGCAATCCAAGTTGCTTACTGTACTGCAACGGCGGGAGGTAACCCGAATCGGGACCAACAAATCCGTTTCGGTAGACATCCGGTTAATCTGTGCCACCAACATGCCGCTACATGCCATGATCATGGAGAATGCCTTTCGACAGGATTTGCTATATCGAATTAATACTGTTGAAATTTTCCTGCCACCCTTACGAGAACGGCTGGATGATATCCCGCTCTTGGCCGACCATTTTCTAAAGTCCTATGCCCTCAAATACCGAAAACATTTCAAAGGATTTAAATCCAGCGCCATGCAGCTTCTCCAGCATTACTCGTGGCCGGGAAATATCCGCGAGCTTCAGCATGCCATAGAGCGGGCCATCATCATGTCTGACGGGGACGAATTGGACAATAGGGATTTCTTCTTTCTATCTTCCAAACCCACCCCTGAAAAAATAACAGCCTCCACCACCTACAACTTGGATGAGGTGGAAAAAAACATGATCCAAAAGGCGATAGACAAAAATGGAGGCAATATATCCAAAGCGGCAAAAGATCTGGGATTGACGCGAGCCTCGCTGTACAGGAGATTGGAAAAATATGGACTATAAAATTGGACTGCTGGGAAGGATTTTGGCCTTTGCCGGCACTATATTCATCTTGGCTTACAGCATCTACAATGAATCGGGTGTATTCGCCATTTCCCTCCTGATCATCTTTGTAGTAGCCCAGTTGGTTTTTCTACTCCGATATGCTGAGAGTTCGTTTAAAAAAGTGCGCCAGTTTCTAAATAATATTAAGCTGAGCAATTACTCCACCGTGTATCCGGTAAAGTTTGACGGCACCGAGATCGACGACCTCCACATCGAGTTCAATGCTATCTTGGCCAAGCTGCGTGAGGACCAACTGGAAAAAGAAGCCAACTACCATTATTTCCGTACTGTTTTCCAGCATTTAAGCATAGGACTGATTACTTTCGAAGAAGATGGCAGCATTCAGATCCTCAATACCGCAGCCAAACGCATGCTGAATATTCAGCAGCTGAATCACATTGAAGAAATATCCAAGGTCAACAAAGAACTGCACTATGCCATTCATCATCTCCGTACGGGAGGAAGTGAACTGATAAAGATTGTACATCCGGATGGCATCATGCAGCTTTCAGTCTATGTCATCGAGCTTGTGCTGCGTGATGTCAAGTTCAAGCTGGTATCTCTCCAAAACATCCAAAGTGAGCTGGAGGAAAAAGAAATGGAAGCTTGGCAGAACTTGGTAAGGGTATTGACACACGAAATCATGAATTCTATCGCACCAATTAGCTCTCTGGCAGCGACCATCCGGGAAGATATCGCCTCCAAACACAAAGGGGAAGAAGTCATCCTACGTGAAGACTTGGATGATTACCTGTTGGGCATCAGCACCATCGAGAAGCGAAGCGAAGGACTTATCAATTTTGTCAGCGATTTCAGAAGTTTGGCCCATATTCCAACTCCAAAGTTTACCGCAATTCAAATAGCCGATCTATTTGAAAGGGTGGAGCTATTGTTAAAAACCCAATTGGATAGCCAGCATATAGAAACGTCAACGATGATCACTCCTGCCGACTTGTTGCTGTTTGCTGACTGTTCGCTGATCGAGCAAGTTCTGATCAATCTCACCCAAAATGCCATTCATGCCGTCGAAGACAGTTTGGTCAAAAAAATTTTATTGAAAGCTTACATTGATGAAAACGGTAAAATCATCATCGAAGTCACAGATTCTGGCAAAGGGATAGAGGAAGAGGCCCTAAGCAAAATTTTCATTCCTTTTTTTACAACCAAGAAGAAAGGGTCCGGAATCGGCCTTAGCCTTTCCAAACAAATACTCAGAAGGCATAAAGGAAACATCCAAGTCAAGTCGAGAATTGAGGAAGGAACAACATTCAAACTTATCTTTAATGCCTGAATCGGGATTTTAACCGTGCTTTAACACTGCCTTAATCTCAGGTTATTTTTGGTTACCAATGGTTTATTTTTGATAACAATCTGTTCATTATCAGTTTAAAGTGGAGTTATAACTTGCAACCAAAACAATTCTGCTTTGGAAACATATTATAAAACCATTGTCATCTCTGACGTCCACTTGGGAACGAAAGGATCCAAGTCCAAGGAAGTCGTCCGGTTTTTAAAGCAGTACAGCTGCGATAACCTTATTCTCAATGGGGATATCATCGACGGTTGGCAGCTAAAAAAATCAGGATCATGGAAAAGGAAACATACCCGGGTTTTCAACCGCATGCTAAAGATGATGGATGGGGACCGCACCAAGATCTTTTACCTAAGGGGAAACCATGACGATTTTTTGGACCAAATCCTGCCTTTGGAAATTGGCAACCTTTCCATCCTCAAAGACATGGTCTATGAGAGTATGGGTAAGAAATATTTTATTGCCCATGGGGATGTTTTTGACAGCGTAACCACCAATCTACGATGGATAGCTTATCTGGGCGATATCGGATATACTTTCCTACTTTGGCTAAACAGTCAAGTCAACTATTACCGCCGCAAGCGCGGTCTCCCATACTACTCCTTGTCCCAATACTTGAAGTCAAAGGTAAAGTCTGCCGTCACCTATGTGGATGAATATGAAAAAGAACTTTCCAAAATGGCAAAAGCCAAAGGATGCGACGGAATCATCTGCGGACATATCCACAAGGCAGAGATCAAAACCATAGATGGAATAGCCTACTATAACTCCGGAGACTGGGTAGAAACCCTCAGTGCCTTGGCAGAGGATCATGATGGCAACTGGCAGCTGATCTATTATAACGAAATAGATTTTGCCAAAAGGGATTTCTCTTTGGTCCAACTTGCTCCAAGGCAGTCAGAACAGACATTCAAATCCTTTTAGCCACAACTATATACTACCCCCTATGCGCTTTCTATTCGTAGTCCAAGGAGAAGGCCGCGGTCACATGACCCAGGCAATGGCCATGTACCAGCTGCTAACCAAACGGGGACACGAGGTAAGTGACGTTGTGATTGGGACCAGTAACCAAAGAGAAATTCCAGGTTTTTTCCACCAACAAATTTACTGCCCGATACATCGCATCCATAGTCCCAATTTTGTTACTGACAGGAAACAAAAGTCTATCCGGCCATGGGCAACAATTCTTCAGAATCTCCAGCAAACTTTCACTTTTTACAACAGCTTACTTCAGCTAAAATCACTGGTAGAAGAACGCCAACCCGATGTAATTCTCAATTTTTACGATTTACTTGCCGGCCTCTATAACGGTCTCTTCCGTCCTGATGTTCATTTCATGACCATTGGCCACCAATACCTGATAGCCCATCCGGATTTCCCTTTTGCGAAGGGCGCGCCCTTTTCCAAGCTGCTATTCAGGCTAGCCACCAAACTAACCGCATGGGGGGCAAGTGATCAAATCGCCCTTTCCTTCAGACCATATGCGGAAGAAAGGACGCCAGCTGCAATTCGAATCTGGCCACCGCTACTCCGTGCAAAGATCAAAGGCATGGTTCCCGCAAAAGGCGAGTTTTTTCTCACTTATTTAGTGAATCCCGGCTATGCAGATGACGTGAAAGCATGGGCCAGAGCCAACCCTGATGTGCATATCGCCGCTTTTTGGGATCAAAAAGGCCAATTAGATCCCTACCACCCTTTACCAAACCTGTGTTTTTACCCCTTGGATGAATCGCTATTTTTGGAAAAAATGGCCGCATGCAAAGGCCTGGCCTGTACTGCAGGATTTGAATCCGTCTGCGAAGCCATGTATTTGGGCAAACCTGTCATGATGGTTCCAGTGGCCGGACAGTATGAGCAGGCATGCAACGCGGCAGATGCCGTAATATCCGGTGCAGGGATGGCATCAAATTTCTTTGACTTCACTGCATTCAAAGAGTATTTGAATGAGAATGGAGAAAAAATGGTCACTGGTCCTTCTTTTCGCCACTGGCTGGATAAGCAAGAATCATTTGTTGATTCCTGGTTGGATTCACTGGAAAATCAGGTTGGAATAAACAATCAAAAACTACCAAATAAAATGCTAACTGAACTGTGAACAATCTACTCACTTCCATACCTGATTGGGTATACCTGTCATTTGATCCATATCCAAGCAGTTTGTAAACAAATGTCCGTTTATAAATAAAGCCCTATTACAATTTTTCCATTTATTATTTCCGAATGATGGCGTATTTTTTATCGGAGTCTTCGATAAAACCCGTAAATTCGCTTTTTAATACTGACGGAATTCGCACAAATGACCATAGAAAATATACGGCTTAAGGAAGAAAAGGACAGGGTACGCCATTGGAAAAAATGGGGGCCATACCTAGGGGACAGGCAGTGGGGTACGGTCAGGGAAGATTACAGTCCTGACGGGGCAGCCTGGGAAAATGTGACACATGAAGATGCGCGCAGCAAAGCTTATCGGTGGGGAGAAGAAGGCATTGGAGGCTTCTCGGACCACAAACAAAAGCTTTGCATTGCCTGGGCCTTTTGGAATGGAAAAGACTCCCAGATCAAGGAAAGGTTCTTCGGTATGACTGGAAATCAAGGAAATCACGGGGAGGACGTAAAGGAACTGTATTATTTCCTGGACTCATCGCCAACCCACAGCTATATGAAAATGCTGTACAAATATCCCCAAAGTGAATTTCCTTATCAACAGCTGTATGATGAAAACCTCCGACGGGGCAAGAAGGACAGGGAATATGAACTCATAGACACCGGTGTATTTGATGAGGATGCCTACTTCGATATTTTTATTGAATATGCCAAAGAAAACGAAGAAGACATTGTGGGCAAAGCCACCATCCACAATCGGAACACCGAAGATGCCGAACTGTGTGTGATGCCTACTATCTGGTTTAGAAAGACTTGGTTTACAGGTGATGAGCCTTTTATGCCCAACCTTTCACTGATTAAAGATAATCGACTTAAAGCATATTCCCCAAAATCAGGTAATTTCATTTTCTCATTCAGTGAACAACCGAAGGTGCTTTTCTGTGACAATGAGACCAACCGGGAACGGCTTTATCACATAGGAAACCAAAAGAAATACCTTAAAGACGCCATCAATGATTATGTGGTACATGGCGATGAAAAACACCTAAACCCCAATCAAACAGGAACAAAGGCGGCGGCAATCTACAATTTAAAAATACCTGCCGGAGGAAGTGCTGAAGTGGTATTTCGAATGCAGCATTTTGAGACAGAAAATCCGCTTGCCGCGGCAGAAGAAATTCTCCAAAACCGGAAACATGATACGGATGAGTTTTATGCGGAAATACAGAGCCGTGTCAAAAATGATGAATTGAAATTGGTACAGCGGCAGGCATACGCCGGTATGATGTGGACAAAACAGTTTTATTACTACAACGTGGAGCGTTGGCTTGACGGGGACCCAGGCAGATACCAGCCACCTCAAGAGAGGAAAAACGGCAGAAACAGCAATTGGCGTCACTTGCAAAACTACGACATTATCTCCATGCCGGACAAATGGGAATATCCCTGGTATGCCGCTTGGGATTTGGCATTTCACTGCATACCTCTCGCCAGGCTGGATACTGAATTTGCCAAGGATCAATTGCTTCTCTTGCTCAATGACTGGTACATGCATCCAAACGGACAAATACCAGCCTATGAGTGGAATTTCAATGACGTAAACCCGCCTGTGCATGCTTATGCCGTTCAGCGGGTATACCAGATTGACATGAAACAAAACAACGGAAAGGGAGACCAAGAATACCTGGAGAGGGCTTTCCATAAGCTAATGCTGAATTTTACCTGGTGGGTAAACCAAAAAGACGACGAGGGAAAAAACATTTTTGAAGGGGGATTCTTGGGGCTTGACAATATCAGTGTATTTGACAGAAGCCATGCGGATAAGCTATTTGGAAAGCTGGAGCAGGCTGATGCCACCTCGTGGATGGCCATGTTTTGCCTGAACATGCTCCGCATTTCCCTGGACCTCTGTGAATTCAACAAAGTGTACCAGTATACGGCCACCAAATTCATGGAGCATTTTCTCTATATCGCGGGAGCCATGAACAACATTTCGGGAGAAAACATCAGTCTTTGGAACGAAGAAGACCAGTTCTTTTATGATGTGCTTCACATCTCAGGCAAACATCCAAAGGTCATGAAGGTGAAATCAATCGTAGGGATTATTCCTCTTTTTGCCGTAGAGCCCATCCGCGAGGAACTGTTCGAAAACCTGCCTGAATTCAAAAAAAGACTGGAGTTTTTCTTCAAAGAAAAACCAAAGTTAGCCGCTTTGGTATCCAATTGGATCCATCCGGGATACGATAAAAGGCGCTTATTTTCCCTACTTCGCGGACACCGAATGAAAAGTGTGCTCAAGAAAATGCTGGACGAAAAGGAATTTCTATCCCCATATGGCATCCGGTCGATGTCTAAGGATCACGAAAACAATCCCTATTCGATCAAGTTGAACGGCAATGTGTTTTCAGTTAAATATGCCCCAGGGGAATCTGAAACCACCATGTTTGGCGGGAATTCCAATTGGAGGGGTCCCATTTGGTTTCCGATTAATTACCTGATAATCGAATCGCTGAAAAAATTCGACTTCTATTACGGTGGGAATTTATCTGTCGAATACCCAACCGGATCAGGCAATTTTCTGACGCTAGACCTCATTGCCAAAGAGTTGTCCCTACGCTGCATCCGGCTGTTTTTGAAAGATAAATCAGGCAAGCGGCCAATTTATGAAAATTGTGATAAATTACAGCATGACCCTCATTTTCAAGATTTAATTCTCTTCTACGAGTATTTTCATGGCGACAACGGCCGAGGGCTTGGAGCCTCCCACCAGACAGGTTGGACAGGCCTGGTGGCAGAGATGATACATAAAGTCTCCAAAGATACCAACCTTAACTCCAATGTTAATACCTTATTTAGAAGCTAAAAGGATAGAGGCCGGCTGCGATGAAGTAGGCAGGGGATGCCTCTGTGGACCGGTTGTAGCTGCGGCAGTTATTTTACCTCCTTCCTATGCCAACGAATGGATTAATGATTCGAAGAAAATAACGAAAACAAACAGGCAAATCTTGGCTGAAGAAATAAAAATAGCCTCCTTAAGTTGGGCGATAGGGGAAGCGAGCGTAGATGAAATCGACCGCATCAACATCCTGAACGCATCCTTTCTGGCCATGAACCGAGCCATTTCTTCCCTATGGATACATCCTGACCACCTGCTTATAGATGGGAACCGCTTTAAAACCGACTTGAAAACCCCATTTACGTGCATTGTGAAAGGTGACGGCAAATTTGCCAGCATCGCAGCAGCTTCGATTTTGGCGAAGGTATATCGAGATGGGCTGATGGGTGAATTAGCCGAAATTTACAAGGGATATGGCTGGGAAACAAATGTGGGATACCCCACCAAGCTCCACCGGGAGGGAATTCGAAAACAAGGGCCAACCCCCATTCACCGTAAAAGCTTTAATCTGCTTCCCGACCTACTGGAAATCGGTTTTTCTGAACCATCATTCAGGTAGGTGATAAAATTTCTTCCAGTTATATTTTCTCCAAAATAAGAAGGATTGTGAAAAACGCCAACCTCCCCAAATAAGGTCAAAGCCATAATACTTGGGAAAAAGGAGTCCTGAAATATGTTGAAAAAAGCAAGGAAAACTTGGTCTTGCTGCCATTTGCGGACTAATTACAAATCAATTTAATTTGATACCTTGATATAAAGTGCTATTTTAAATTTACCCCTTATTTGAAAACTTTAGTATATTATATATGAAAAAGGTTTTTCTCGTTTCTTTCGCCATCCTATTCCCGAATTTTTTGGCAAATGCCCAAAGTGAAATCCGCAAAGCCCTACCCATAGTCGGCGAAGTCCCTCAAAAGGTACCCGATGAATACCTACCTGTGGTGGATGGTGTTACCGTGGAAGTATGGGTGGACAGTTTGACCATTCCCTGGAGTTTGCGCTTTTTGCCGGATGGAGATGCTCTTGTAGCGCAACGAAACGGAAGTATTGTACGTGTCCCTAAGGGCACCAACAAGCCTATTCCTTACCTGCAGGTGCCGGATGCGGTTCATGAGGTAGATGCGGGTTTGATGGGAATGGATTTACATCCGGATTTTGAATCGAACCAATGGGTTTATATCATGCATGCGTATAGAAATGAAAAAAATGAATTGCTAAGCCGGATTTTACGCCTCAAACATGATGGGGAAACGGCGACAGTGCAGCGCGTGATTATGGACAATATTCCTGCCTATGCCATCCATCTGGGCGGAAGAATTGCCTTTGGTCCGGACGGAATGCTTTATATAGGTACGGGAGACATGTCCCAGCCCTATATCGCCCAAGACCTCAACTCCCTGGCGTCTAAAATACTGCGGATCACACCCGAAGGAGCTATTCCCGCTGACAATCCTTTTCCGAATTCCCCGGTTTATTCCTATGGGCACCGGGTTGTTCAGGGTTTTGCCTGGGATCCCGAAACGGGAGCCCTATTCAATTCCGAACACGGTCCGTCGGGAGCGGCCGTTGAAGGTGATGTCCGTTACCGGGATGAAGTGAACCTAGTCAAAAAAGGAGGAAACCATGGCTGGCCCATTGTAGTAGGCGCACCTCAAATGTCCGATTACCAAGATCCTTTGGTAAGTTGGAATCTTGCCGCTGTGCCTCCTGCCGGGATGACATTTTATAAAGACGATCTATATGTCGCATCCCTGGGTGGCCAGGCATTGATTAGGTTGGTCTTGGACAGGGAAAAGGACTATGAAGTCAAAAAAGTACAACGCTGGTTCTCCTATGCTCCTTCCCGCGGGATTTATGGCCGGATGCGTGATGTGACAATCGGACCAGACGGATTCCTGTACGTCACCACAAGCAATACAGACGGAAGGGCCGAACTTCGTATTCACGATGACAAAATACTAAGGATCAAGGTAGATTGGTAGGAAGTAGGCTAATACGCTCTTTTTTGCCGTAGCCATTTGCAGTAGGAAAAATTAAAATCTGATGATTCTATTTGATGCTATCCCATCTAGAAATCTTCGTTCGTACTAGCAACAATACACGCCAAGTTGAATCAATACGTTTCAACCCGCGTAGTACTTATTTATATTGGGAAGTTGTAAGGAGATTATCCCTACCCTCCATTATTCGGAAAAATAGTATATGGGCCATATTGCGGGCATGTTCTTTGGCATAGGCAGCATTTTCTCCCTCAAAAAGTTCATCGAGGGTAGTGAACCAAAGCTCGAGCCAATTACCGAAATGGCGCTGTTCGATGCTGTGGTTGACCTGCTTATCCACACTTTTATGGACTGGCACGGGACTAAATTTCCCCGCACCGGGACCTGCATGCAGCAGGATCATCTCCCAAAAGTCAGTCAACCGCTCCAAGTGAGTTTCCCAATCGGTGATGATTCCGTTGAAAATAGGCCCCAAAGCTTCATGTTTCCTCACTTTGGAATAAAAAGTCCTCACCAATACAGAGACCTCCAACCGGGAGGTTATTTGTTTTCGCATGAGTACGTCATCGGCATTTCGCATTTAATATCTTGGTTTACCAGCAGGCAATTATTTGTTTAACAGGATTCAGATACAGCTTGGTTCACTTGGGACAGGTATACTATTGTCTAATAGAATTTGACATCATAGTTCACAGAATAGCTTTCACCTGCATTGAGTAAGTTTATACCCCATTTTGTCTCTAACTGTTGATCATGGTCAATGGTGTCGGCAATGCCGTTCCAGGGTTCTATGCAAATGAACCCCGCCCCCGGTGCCTTCGTCCAAATGCCCAGCCACCTGAAATCGGAATAGCTCATCCCTATCCCTTTGCCGGATTTTTTGCTGCGGACACTAATCTTGGCAGGAGCGTGGACGTCCATGATAAGGGCATCATTTTCAAACAAAGCCTCCATAAGACCCAGTATTCCGTCCGAAATGGGTAAGGATTCTTTTTCCTTACTCACGTATCCCCCTACCAAGGGATATACATCAATGCGTTGAAGAGCAGCATTGTGAAAATCAAGTTCATAATCCTCCAAGCTTTCGCTGGCATCC
>JBBQXZ010000059.1:0-20926 GCA_038209145.1 Cytophagales bacterium
AATTTTATTGGTAATGGTATCCCTGTCAATTATTTCCGAACAGGCATTTGCCCAGCGGAGCATTATGAGAAGGGCTCCGGCCCCAGAAATAAAGGAAGCTCCAAAAGCGGATTCGACAGAGCTAAAAAATGGGCTGAAACCTTACAGTCAAATCATTCCTTCGAGTGCCAATACGAAAGAGGGACTTTTTACAGTCCACGAGGTAAAGGGAAAATATTTCTATGAAATACCCGACTCCTTACTTGGAAAGGAAATGCTCATGGTCACCACCATTGCCAAAACTGCTTCCGGAATTGGATACGGTGGGGAGCGCACCAATACGCAAATGCTCCGCTGGGATAAGAAAAACGAGACCATCTTACTAAAAGTGGTGTCCTACAGCAATACAGCCGCAGACTCGCTTCCCATTTTCCAAGCCGTCAGAAGCTCCAATTTAGAGCCTATCCTGCAAAAATTTGACATCAAAACCAAAAATCCTACCAAGGAAAATTGGGTAATCGACGTCACCGATCTATTCTCCAAGGATGTGCAGGCAATCGGATTGCCCAAAAGCCGCCGAACGGAATATAAAGTGAGCCGATTGGACACGGACCGCTCTTACATTGAAAGTATCCGGCCATTTCCGATAAATATAGAGGCCAGGTACCTGATGACCTATGCGGCAACTGATCCACCATCTAACTCGAGTACCGGATTGATCACCGTTGAAATGAACAGTTCCATGGTTTTGCTTCCCGAAGTGCCGATGCAGCTCCGTTTGGCAGACAAAAGGGTGGGCTGGTTTAATACAACGGTCACAGACTATGGCCTTGATGAGCAAAAGGCTACCAAAAGGACCTACCTGGACCGTTGGCGTCTGGAAGTAAAAGAGGAAGACATCGAAAAATTCAATGCGGGGGAATTGGTTGAACCCAAGAAGCCCATCGTCTATTACATTGACCCTGCCACGCCTGAAAAATGGGTTCCCTACCTGAAGCAGGGAGTTGAAGACTGGAACCGTGCTTTTGAGGCCGCTGGGTTTAAAAATGCCATTCAGGCCAAAGATGCCCCAAGTCCCGAAGAGGATCCCGACTGGAGTCCGGAAGATGCCCGCTATTCGGTCATCCGCTATTTTGCCTCTGATATTCAAAATGCGTATGGACCTCATGTGTCCGATCCCCGGTCAGGGGAAATCCTGGAATCTGATATCGGCTGGTACCATAATGTAATGAACCTGTTGCGCAACTGGTTTTTTGTACAGACAGCAGCTATAAATCCGGAAGCGAGGGGACCTAAATTCCGTGATGAGGTAATGGGTCGCCTGATCCGCTTTGTTTCTGCGCATGAAGTTGGCCATACCTTGGGCTTGCCGCATAATTTTGCATCTTCATTTGCCTATCCGGTTGACTCTCTCCGCTCGGCTTCCTTTACGCATGAGTTTGGCACAGCTCCATCCATCATGGATTACGCCCGGTTTAATTACATCGCCCAACCGGAGGACGAAGGGGTCAGCCTGATGCCGGATGTAGGTCCTTATGATATTTATTCCATCAACTGGGGATATCGCCCCATTTTGGAAGCCAAAACTCCAGAAGAGGAACAACCCATCTTGGATCAGTGGATTTTGGAAAAAGGAGGTAATCCCATCTATCGGTATGGCAGGCAGGGCAATGCCTACGATCCCAGTACGCAAAGTGAAGATTTGGGAGACAATGCCATGAAGGCGTCCATGTATGGCATCAAAAATCTCCAACGCATTCTACCCAACCTGATGGAGTGGTCAGCCGAGGAAGACAAGCCTTTCAAAAGCTACGAAGACTTAGAAGAGTTGCAAGGTCAGGTTTTTGGGCAGTTTGGCCGCTACATGGGCCATGTCCGGACCAATGTTGGGGGTGTGTATGAAATTTATAAATCATCCGGTCAAGGAGAAGAAGTATATGCACATGTAGACAAGGCAACGCAGCAGGAGGCGGTACAGTTTTTACAGGAAAACCTTTTCAAAACTCCTACCTGGATGCTGGACGATGCCATTGTGCGGCGAACCAAGGATTTTGGTACGTTGGAAACTATCCGAAGCCTTCAGGTAACTACCCTAAACGGAATCCTGGATTGGGGTCGCTTGGGAAGAGTTATCGAAAATGAAGCCTTAAATGGACATGAGGCTTATGGATTGCTTATCTTAATGGAGGATTTACGAAAAGGTCTATGGTCCGAACTGCCAGCTGGTAGATCCATAGATGTGTACCGGAGGAGCTTGCAGCGCGCCCACATCGAGCGACTGGAATATCTCCTAAATGAAAATGCGCCCTCCATTTCTCCAGCCTTGGCAGTACGCATCGGTCCGGCCATTAACGCATCGCAATCGGACATCCGACCTGCCGCCAGGGCCGAGTTGAATATCCTGCAGCGGCAAATTACGGCTGCCATTTCTCGTACCGCTGACCGGGCATCCAAGATTCATTTGGAAGATGGTTTGGCACGGATTGAAGAGGTTTTAGATAAGGATTAATGACTAAAAAAGGGGACAAATCTATCATTTGGCCCCTTTTTTAGCTTAAAATAAGTTATGTCTTTAACGCTTTTGGATGCGCAAATTGCCTTTTTCCCCAAACTCCAAGGTATTGATCAGATGAATGATGTCGGATTTTATGTATTCGATGATTGGGGCAAGTGAGTCGTTTTTAACGGCTGTATTAAAATACAGTGCCCCCCTTAGAAAATGCTGGGTGGAGTCCGTCACAAAAAACTGAAATTGCGTGGGAACATCCCCGACCAGTTCGGCCACCAGGCCAGTATAGCCTTCTGGTGTGCGAACCAGCAGTTCATCTATGCCATAAGCCTTTATCTGATGCTTGGAGGTCAACGACATGGCATCACTTAAGTAGGCCTTGAGGTTTTCCCGGTTTCCGTCTATCGGTTTATAGGTCAGGTGAACTTTGGCTTCAAAACCCCTGTAATTGAGATTGATCCAATCCTTCTCGTCCAGACTAAAGGAATCCGGCTCAATGCTGGCATATTGGGAATGCTCAAAGGTATAAGGCAGTTCCATGGCAAGTTGATTGTACGCTGGCTCGGGTAGATCTATGCGGTTGTAGCCTTTTGGCCTGGGCAGATAATCTGACTGGCAGCTTCCGATACCCATGACCATTACCAGCCAGATCCAGCATTTGGAGCAAATGGTGACGAATAGATTTTTTGTTAAGCAACTAGACGGATTTTGCATTGATAGTATAACCAAAGATTGGCGAAAATTATTTCCTCAAACCAAAAAAAGCCCCAGAAATAATTCCGGGGCTTCTACAGGGGTATTTACAAATCACATTTTTGCACTGTAATTGGGAGCCTCGCGGGTGATGTTTACATCGTGGGGATGGGATTCCCGCACACCGGCAGCAGTGATTTTGACAAATTTACCGTCTAGTTGCAGACGCTCGATGGTAGGGGTACCACAGTAGCCCATACCTGCCTGCAGCCCACCGACCAACTGGTACAACACTTCGGAAACCAACCCTTTGAAGGCTACACGGCCTACGATTCCTTCCGGAACTAATTTTTTGACATTTTCTTCGGCATCTTGGAAATATCTGTCCTTGGAGCCGGATTCCATCGCTTCCAGAGAACCCATGCCGCGATAGGATTTAAATTTCCTACCTTCAAAAATAATGATTTCTCCGGGTGCCTCTTCGGAGCCGGCAAGGATGGATCCAATCATGACCGAGTTGGCACCTGCCGCAATAGCCTTTACCAAATCTCCCGAATAGCGAATTCCTCCATCGGCGATGACACAAACGCCCGTGCCTTTGAGTGCTTCGGCGCATTCAAACACGGCAGAAAGTTGCGGTACACCTACACCAGCGATGACCCGGGTGGTACAGATACTTCCCGGACCTACACCGACCTTGACTGCATCTGCGCCGGCTTCCGCCAACGCTTTTGCGGCCTCAGGCGTAGCGATGTTTCCTACCACCACATCCAAATCAGGAAATGCGGCTTTGATTTTTTTACAGGCGTCAATGACACCTCTGGAGTGCCCGTGAGCGGTATCAATAGATACTACATCAACACCGGCATTTTTCAGTGCCTCTACCCGGTCCACAATATCCGCCGTAACGCCTACCGCCGCGCCTACCCGTAATCGACCAAATTCATCCTTACATGCGTGGGGTTTATCTCTTCGTTTCAGGATATCTTTATAGGTAATCAATCCCGTAAGTCTTCGCTCATCGTCAACGATGGGGAGCTTTTCGATTTTATATTCTTGTAGAATTTCTTCGGCTTGTTCTAGGCTGATGCCTGCCTTGGCAGTAATAAGGTTTTCTTTCGTCATGATCTCGCGAATAGGCCTGTTCATGTCTTTGATAAACCTGAGATCCCGGTTTGTGATGATGCCCTTGAGAAAGCGATCCGCATCTACCACGGGAATGCCCCCTATGTTAAATTCAAGCATGATGGCTACGGCGTCCTTCACCCGGGAATTTATATCCAGGGTGATGGGATCCAGTATCATCCCGCTTTGAGAGCGCTTAACCTTTCTAACTTGGGCTGCCTGCTTCTCGATGGTCATGTTTTTATGAATAAAACCCAGTCCACCCTCAAGGGCAATTGCTATGGCCAGTTCTGATTCGGTAACAGTGTCCATTGCCGCGGAGACCAATGGAATTTGCAGCTTAATGTTTTTAGTAAGATAAGAGGAAGTGTCAGTTTCGCGGGGTAATACTTCGGAGTATCCGGGAACCAACAGCACATCATCGTAGGTGAGTGCTTCGTAGAGGAATTTATCTGAATTTCGATTCATGGCAAAAGGGTTACATAACCGTATTTGCACGTCAAATATACTACGTTTTTCATTTGCAAATCAAACTTTATTAAAAATTTCTATCACTTATCTTAAAAACTGGCAGGGTTGGGGGAATTTTCTTTGGCTTCTCCACATTCACCTTTTCTTTTAACTAATTATATATGCATTTAATCAAATCCGCCAAAGGGAGAAACAGGAACTGGATAAGTAAAAATCATAAGCTGTTGCAATTTTACCTGATATACTTTCAGTAATTACTTGGTGACTTCTTCATCCGCCTTTTCCAAGGTAGCTAAGTAAAACCCGTCATAACCACTTTCGTGGGCAAGCACTTTTCTATCCCTGAGTAAATGGAAATTCTTGCCTGCCTCTGAAGACAGGAATCGCTGTACTTGGATTTCGTTTTCTTCTGGCAAAATACTGCAGGTGGCATAGACCATTTGTCCACCAGGCCGCAGGATGGAGCTGTACTGCTGAAGGATATCCTGTTGGATCCCTTTCACCCGCTCGATTTCCTCTGGGGTGATTTTCCATTTGGTGTCGGGATTTCGTCTCAGTACACCCAACCCCGAACAGGGGGCATCCAGCAGGAGCCTATCCGCAGAGTTTTTCAGCCTTTTGATGGTCTTGCTGTTTTCTATCACACGGGTCTCGATGATGGATACACCTGCCCTTCTTGCCCGAAGCTTGGTATTTTTTAGTTTATAATCCAGCACATCCATGGAGAGGATGCGACCTTTATTTTCCATCAGGGCAGCCAGATGAAGCGATTTACCTCCTGCACCCGCACAGGCATCCACTACCCGCATACCGGGTTCCACATTCAGTGCCTTAGCCACCAGCTGTGAAGAAGCATCTTGCACCTCAAACAACCCCTCTTTGAAAGCGGCGGATCGAAATACGTTTTGCCTCTCTTTCAGAACCAATGCATCGGGATAATCACGCAACTGGTAGGTAATGATCCCTTCCTCATTTAATTTGTTTGCCAGTTCATTTCTGGAAATTTTCAGCGTGTTGACCCGGAGTACTACATCAGCCTGATCATTTAGCGCGGCGAGTTCCATCTCCCATTTATCTCCCAAGGATGCTTTTCCAAGTTCATCAAGCCAATCCGGAATAGAAGCTAGGGTGGCTCTATCACTGATGGTACGTAGTTTTTGGAATACTTTTTTGGGATCCAGTTTTGCAAATTCCTTCCATTCGGGCAATTCTTTCCCCCGCCATATCCAATAAGTGCCAAATAAATGATACAAGTTGTCCGAAGGACTTAGTTCACCGATCAGCCTCCACCAGCGCACCATTTCGTATATGGTCTCAGCTACAAAGGCCCTATCTCTTGCTCCCCATTTGGGATGGGCCCGGAAGATCCTCTCAATAACCTTATCGGCATAGGCTTGGTGGTGAAATATTTCATCCAAGGCGTCTATTACCCCCTGTACGGTATTGGAATGGAGTTTCATGTCGTAGTCATTAATAAAGTTGCAAATATACGGAAATTGAAACGGGAAGTAGATTAGGCCTACTAAGTTTACATGTCAAATGGTGTTTTAACGCAGATTCAAGGGATTTTGGCATGGTTTTGTTACCTTTGGGTACTATGGGAGAGAAAAAATGTCCTCACTGTGGAGAATGGTCCAATTGGAACCAACAATTTACGGATATATGCGATCACTGTGGCAAGACACTGGGTGGTAGGGATTTGGTTTACCAGGAAAAAAGAGCTGCCCAAGAACAGGAAAATAAGGAGAACTGGATTTTCTATATCAAGGAAACTGACAGTGACTTTGTGAAAGGCATGAAAAATGCAGGCAATTTTTTTTACACGGTCTACATATCCATCATCACCTTTATCGCCTGGCTTATAGCCGCCCTGCCTGGCTAATGACCGTCCTAAAAAACCCCCACTTCTGGCTACCTGCGTTAGTTTTTTGGGTAAATCAATACCTGGAAAAAATCCAGGAAATTTTCATCCCCTATATGCACCGGTATTTGGACGATTTGCTGGCCATGCCTGTGATCTTGGGTATTACCCTTTTGGTTTTCCGGTGGGCCTATCGAAAAAAGGAGTCCTTCATTTTTACAAAAATGCAAATACTTGTAGGTACTGCTTATATCAGTTTTATATTTGAGGTACTTTTGCCGCAGTGGTCGGACCGGTACACCGCTGATCCTTTTGACCTGCTTTGTTATGGCCTCGGCGCGGTGTATTTTTATTTTTTCATCAACCGCCAAGGGTGATCAAATAGACTTACTTTTGTGCCATGAATTCCCAGTCCAGCAGAGAACTGTTCAAAAACTACAAACAAAAGCTTAGTGATTTATATTCCCCGGATGAGGCAGCCAGTCAAGTTCAGTGGTTGTTCGAGCACTTCCTTGGGATATCCCGGAAGGATTTGTTGCTGGATAAAAAAATTTTGGTGATTCCCGGTAAGATCGAATTGGCGATGTCACAATTAATCATGGGAACCCCTATTCAGTATGTTTTGGGCGTGGCACCTTTCTATGGGAGGGATTTTCAAGTAACTCCCCATGTGTTGATTCCCAGATTTGAGACAGAAGAGTTGGTACATCTCATCATTCAGGAAAACACAGTGGCTGCTCCCAGCATCCTTGATGTGGGGACAGGGTCGGGGTGCATTCCCATTACCCTCTCGCTGGAATTGCCAAAGAGCAGGGTGGTGGGAATTGATATCAGCCCGGAAGCTTTGGGAGTGGCTGTGGGAAACGCACAAAGCCTGAATGCCTCGCTTGATTTCCACCAGGTAGATGTACTCAGGGAAGAGCTTCCCTCCGGTCCCTGGGACATCATCGTAAGTAATCCTCCCTATGTGCGGCACCTGGAAAAAGCAGCCATGCATAAAAATGTAACCCATTATGAACCTGCTTTGGCACTGTTCGTGCCTGATGATGACCCCCTACTGTTCTACAGGGTTATCACCCAAAAAGCTGTTCATAAACTGAATCCCGGCGGTACGCTTTATTTTGAAATCAACGAAGCTTTTGGTCTGGAAACCAAGCAATTACTCGAAAAAGAAGGACTTACGGAAGTCCAAATCCACCTTGACTTGCAGGGCAAAGACAGGATAGTAAGAGGGACTTGGTTGGGGTAATTCAGCCTTACAAAAACTCCCCGATCCAAAAGACTCCGCTACTTTTAAACGTAATCAATCCTTCCTCAACGTCAACAAAGGTGGCGTGATTTACCCGGACAAGCCTCGATCCATCGGAGGCACTTAATTCTATAAAACTGTTTTCAAGTGCATGTAATTGTACGGATCCTGTGGGAAGCCATTTCTTCAATAGTCCTGATTTGGCGGGAAAGTACCTGATGGGACCATCATAAATGACCAAATCAATGTTGACCAACATCGGTTCGAGGTCTTTCGCCTTTGTATGGTCAAACCCCAAAATAACTGCTGCGGTATGTTCTGAGGCCAGTAGGTAGTTAATGGCTGTATCCAATAAAGTGTCTTGATGGGATATTAGAAATTCAAGGGGAAACTGTTCCTCAAGAAGTTTGGTATTATTTTTTACAAAAATTTCATCAGCAATCACCCGGTCAATTTTGATTCCCCAAGACAAAACCTTGTCCAACGCATCTTGTGCGACCACCACGGTTGGGGACCATTCCAATATTTCAGAGACAGGGTCAAAGTCATAATCGTCCGCATTTAGAATCACCAAGGCTGGTTCCTGTTGTTCTTTGACAAAGTGGTGCGAGGACATAAGCGGGTATTTTGAACCCCAAATCTACCAAAAATGCCGCAATCCCAAAAATCCGGAAAACATTTCAGTTGGTTTTTAGGTCTAGGAATATGGGCATAGGTAAAATCTTCAGAGAAGAAACGCTGTTACTTTTCTTATCCAATGCTTTTTTATACTTTTATGATCTGGATCAAAATAGGGCTAATTTTCTAGCCGCTAAACAAATACCACGCATCATGGCCATTTCCCAACCTATTAATTTTACCCACTGGATCGAAGAAAACAGGCATTTGTTAAAGCCGCCCATCGGTAATCAAATGATGTATAAGGGCAATGATGACTTTATTGTCATGGTGGTTGGCGGACCCAATTCCAGAAAAGATTTCCACTTCAACGAAGGGGAGGAGTTTTTTTATCAGGTAGAGGGAGACATTACGCTGAAAGTGGTGGACGAAGGTCATGTCAAGGATATTTCGATCAAACAGGGAGACATGTTTTTACTGCCCGCCAGGACTCCTCATAGCCCTAGACGCCCTGCAAATACAATTGGGTTGGTGTTGGAGCGGTACAGGAAGCCCGGTGAACAGGATGGGTTTATTTGGCATTGCGAAAAATGCGGAAACAAACTTTATGAAGAATATGCAGTAATTACGGATATCGTCAACCAACTGCCTCCCATCATGGAGCGTTTCTGGAGCAATCCCGATCACACCACCTGCAAATCCTGCGGGACTGTAATGTCGAAGAATTGATCGATACCAGTTTCAAGTCATTAATCAAAATTCAGTTCTTGTGTGCTTCATTCCCATTTTCAATTAGCTGTGCTGATCATTATAGGAGTTTGGATTCAGAGATGGGTATTTGCTTAAATACCTTAAAAAAGTGACAAGAACCAGTAAAATCCTTCTTTAAATTAAAAAGGAAAGCACTATTTTTTTAGATTTAAGCTTAGATTTCTTTTATATTTGTCTGGATTTTCGTTCAAGTAATCCTACCCCCTACTTCGCATCATGCCAGCTATTTCCTTCGAATATTCCCTAGAATTTGCCCAGAAAATGGATCGCGCTGATCCGCTAAGTAAGTTCAAGGAATATTTTCATATCCCTGAAATTGCGGGAAAACCAGTGATTTACTTATGTGGAAATTCCCTTGGGCTGCAACCCAAATCCGTAAAAGGTTTTATCCAGAATGAGCTTGATACGTGGGCAACCCGGGGTGTTGAAGGACATTTTGAAGGTGAAGATCCTTGGCTTTATGCCAGAAATAAATCCAAGCCCGCACTTGCCAGGCTTTTGGGTGCAAAAGTATCTGAGGTGGTTGCCATGAACAACCTAAGTACCAATCTACACTTGTTATTGGTGTCTTTCTACCGTCCCACCAAAGCCAAATTTAAAATCCTGACTGAAGCAGGAGCCTTTCCATCGGACCAATATATCCTTGAGTCTCAGGCTCGATTCCACGGGTTCAATCCGGAGGAAGCTGTTTTGGAAATTAGTCCTAGAAAAAATGAACATACCCTTCGTACCGAAGATATCTTGGAGCAAATTTTTTTGCATAAAGATGAAATTGCCCTGGTAATGCTTTCTGGGATTCAGTATTATACTGGGCAGCTGTTTGATATGAAGGCTATCAGCGCAACAGCTTGTCAATATGGTATTCCGGTAGGGTTTGATTTGGCCCATGCCATTGGTAATGTTCCGATGGACCTACACGATTGGAACGTGGACTTTGCTACCTGGTGCAGTTACAAGTATCTCAATGCCGGACCGGGAAATGTTTCCGGAATTTTTGTGCACGAAAAGCACGGAAATTCTGTTCAAATTCCACGATTTGCCGGGTGGTGGGGGCATGATGAAAAGGAGCGTTTTCTGATGAAAAAAGGCTTTAAGCCCATGTCAGGGGCAGATGGCTGGCTTTTATCAAACGACAACATCCTGGGACTTGCGGCACTTCAGGCATCGCTGGAAATATTTGACGAAGCTTCTATCTTGGAAGTAAGGAAAAAAAGTGAACTATTGACCGGGTATTTGGAGTTTTTATTGCATAAACTAACCGATAATCCCCACCTATTTGAAATCATAACCCCTTCGGAACCAATGCAAAGAGGTTGTCAGCTTTCAATCATAATTCACAGGGATGGAAAAGCCATATTTGACCGGCTGACAAATTCCGGTGTGGTCGCAGACTGGAGAAATCCCAATGTGATTCGCCTAGCCCCTGTTCCGCTTTACAATAGTTTTGAAGATCTTTACAATTTTGCATTGATTTTTGAAACTTCTGTGGGAGAAATCGATTATTAGTTAACCCCACCCAAACCAATCGAACCGACAAAAATCATGAAAAATCAAATCAGCATCCTTGGTGCAGGCCTTATTGGCTCGTTGCTGGGAATATATCTCAAGAAAAAAGGTCTGGAAACTTCCATTTATGAGAAAAGGAAGGACTGGCGTCAAAATATCACATCCAGTCAGGGACGGTCCATCAACATGGCCCTGAGCCACAGGGGGTGGAAAGCACTGGAAAAAGCTGGAATCAAGGAAAAAATCGCTCCTTTTACCATCCCCATGTACGGTAGGAGAATTCATGATGAGCATGGTACTACGTTCTGTCAACCTTACGGTAAAGACAACGAAGCCATTTACTCAATCTCAAGAAATATCCTGAACGGAATTTTGCTAGATGAGGCGGAACAGGCCGGTGTAACTATGTATTTTGAACATACGGTGGAGGATGTAGACCTTCACCAGAACAAGGTTACTTTCTCTCTTCCCGATCAAAAAATAAAGCAGTTGGATGCATCTGTGATCATCGGGTCAGACGGAGCGTTCTCCTCCCTGAGAAACGCCATGCAGCGCCAGACAAGGTTTAATTTCAGTCAGCAATATATTTCCCATGGATACAAAGAATTGACCATTCCCGCAACCGATGAGGGGGAATTTGCCATGGATCCCAATGCCCTGCATATTTGGCCAAGAGGGAATTTCATGCTGATTGCGCTTCCCAATATAGACAAATCATTTACCTGTACCTTATTCTTGCCGTTTGAAGATTCTATGGTCTCATTTGACAAAATACGGGACGATCTGGATGTCATCCATGTCTTTCAGACGTATTTCAACGACGCGCACCAGCTAATGCCAAACCTGACGGCTGAGTTTGCACGAAATCCCACTGCAGCCCTGGTCAACACGGAATGCTACCCATGGACAGTAAATAATTGCCTCCTTATCGGCGATGCCGCCCATGCCATGGTCCCCTTCTACGGGCAAGGCATGAACTGTGGATTTGAAGATTGCTACATTTTGGATGGCCTGATCGAAAAGTATGGGACATTTTCCTGGGATTTGGTTTTTGAGAAATTTCAAAAATCAAGAAAACCGGACACGGATGCCATCTGTCAACTTGCAATGGACAATTTCAAGGAAATGAGTGACAGCGTGTCAGACCCCAAGTTTCTTATTCGCAAGAAAATCGAAGCCAAACTTCATGAAATGTTTCCGCAAGACTGGGTACCATTGTATAGTATGGTCACTTTCTCGGATATAAAATATTCTGAGGCCTATGCACAGGGAAAAATCCAGGCCGCAGTCCTGGATAAGGTGATGAGGGATCCATTTATCGCACAAAATTGGAATGATCTCGACTACCATGCCATCTTGAACAAAGTAGAAACTTCTAAGGCAGTTTAACCTAGAACTTAATTTTCTCAGGGATAAAGGGTGATTCCCCATCGGGCTTCAAACCCCTTTATCCCCTGTAATCCTCCGGAATGGACGATTAAAATCTTGCTTTGAGGAGGGAAATATCCGGCACGTATTTTATCGAATACACCGTAAACCATTTTACCAGTGTATATCGGGTCAAGTTCAATACTTGTTTGGCGGTAGAACTCCCTGATGAAGGTGATTAATTCTTGGGTATGTTTGGCATAGCCACCAAAATGGTAATCGGTGATAACATCCAAATTACATTGTGGTTTTATCCCGTGAATTTCCAATAAATTTCTTACTGATTCCTTCATAAATTCCCCCTTGAGCGCAGAAAAACCCAAAACCGATTGTTGCGCCAAGGCTGAAGCGGCTATTCCTGCAATAGTACCTCCGGTACCCACGCAGGTGGCTACATGTGTAAAAACGCCAAGTTTCGGTAAAAGAATTTCTTTACAGCCTTTGATGGCAAGTGCATTTGTGCCTCCTTCGGGAATAAAATAGGGCGAACCAAACCTACTGCGCAACTTATCCAACACCTGTGCCTGTTCTTTTTTCAGATAAACACTTCTTTCCATGGGGTATAGTACCATTCCAAACTTCTCTGCCGCCTCCAGGGTGGGGTTGAGGGGCCGGATAAGCTCCCCCCGGATGACTCCCACTGTACTTAAACCATAAAGCGCACCGGCCGCTGCCGTGGCATAGATGTGGTTTGAATAGGCTCCACCAAAGGTTAGAATCCTCCGAAAGCCTTTCTCTTGGGCATCCAACAGGTTGTAGCGCAATTTAAAAAATTTATTTCCCGGTAAATAAGGATGTACCATGTCTAATCGGAGGATGGATACTGAAACTTTTTTTTCCTGGAATAGGGGAAAAGAGAGCGGTTGGACCGGGATTTCGTTGGGTTTTAGCACACGCAGTGGGGAATATTATTCAAAATTATAAAATTCTAAGTGATCAAGGGTTAGTTTTGCATTATGGTTGAAGATTTTGAATCAGAAGACGATGCGGGAGAGGAAGAGGAATCTTTTGTTTCCCAACATACAATTACAGTGGATAAGGGACAGGATTTGGTAAGATTGGACCGGTTTCTTACAGATAAAACAGCGAATGCCAGCCGAAATAAAATCCAACAGGCCATTGATTCAGGGATTGTAAAAGTCAACGATCTTCCTTCCAAGGCAAATTATAGAATCAAGCCTGGGGACGTAATAACCTACTGGGTTGCCCGGCAAAACAAACATACAGATGTTCTTCCAGAGGCCATTCCACTTGATATTATATATGAAGACGATGAATTGCTGTTGGTCAACAAGCCTGCCGGCATGGTGGTCCATCCAGCCCATGGAAACTGGACGGGAACCTTGGTAAACGGCTTGGCTTATCATTTTAACCAGCTTCCTGAGCTTCCGGGCAATTCCGGGCGACCAGGTCTGGTACACCGCATTGACAAAGATACAAGCGGGCTTCTGGTGATAGCCAAATCTGAGGTGGCGATGGCACATCTGGCACAGCAGTTCTACGACCACAGCATTGAGCGGACTTACCTGGCATTGGTTTGGGGAGAACCTGCTGAGGACTCGGGCACAGTGGATATGGCCATAGGCAGAAGTGCGAAAAACCGAAAAATTATGGATACCTATCCGGAAGGGGACTATGGAAAGCACGCGATTACCCATTGGCAAGTTATCAAACGGTTGCGCTATGTTTCCCTTCTATCCTGCAAACTTGAAACAGGTAGGACGCACCAAATACGTATCCATCTCAAACACCTCGGCCATCCCCTTTTCAATGATGCTGCATATGGGGGGGATAAAATCCGAAAAGGAACCCAGTTTTCCAAATACAAATTGTTTATCCACAACTGTTTTAAAATTATTCCCCGTCAGGCCTTACATGCCAAGTCTTTGGGATTTATTCACCCTAAAACGGGAGAGTTTATGTATTTTGAATCTTCATTACCCCGGGATATGGAAGATGTTTTACATAAATGGGACGATTATGTACAGCAAATGCCCTGATAAGGGTTGTGAAATCAACAAAAACATCTCACGAAAGGATTGGCAAATTATTTATTTGATCAATATTTAAGGTTTTTATTCTAGGATCTATAAATAACTGTCTTTTTTTATGAAATAATTTTCTTAAATAGAACCTTTTGTTACATTTGGATCATCAAAAGCAAATGAGCTTTACTTACTGTAGGATGTTGAAATTGGCAGACAAGCCCTCCTGTCTCGGGGGTGGGGAATCCGGTAGCTACTACCGGTGTACAGGATAAAGCACACATCGAGCTCAATGTGATGCCTAACTGCTCCGTGGAGGTTCGAGTCCTTCTCCTACAGCCAACAAATTATGAAAGGAAACGTTTATGGTTGACAAGGTTAATACCTATCACATAAATGTTCCCTTTTTTTTTGAACAACAAAAAATTGGGTATCTTTTTTGACCTATACTGATTTAATTTTGTGCTTCATTATTTTCCTATGCATATTTCCTCTGAGAAAAAGCTGTTGTACACCCGTCGCCTAAAGAAGTATCTGAAAGTTGCGGGGTTGGCAATCTTTGTCCTTATTCTTCTTCAGGCTTTCGTTTATTTTGGGTCGAATTTTTTGTTGAGAGGATATATTCAGCAGCAAATAGAAAAGGTTTCGGGTGGAAAGTACCGGGTAGATTTTGAAAAGTTTCATGTTTCCCTATTTGAAAGAGGCTTTTATATCAATGGGTTTACTTTAGATCCGGTGGATCCAAGTCTTTTCGAAAAGGAAAATATTCCTTTTTACCGGATCAGTACGCCGGAATTCAGTATTAAAAGAATTGGATTTAGTTTCAGCGAGCGGATTCTTACCATCGGTGAAATTCGTCTTCAAAAGCCTATGGTGGAGTCACGGCAATCCACGGAAGAATCGGTGGATATTTTGGAGACCACTCCCCTCCGGCAACTCGAAATCGAGGTTCAGCGATCATTGGGAGAGAATCTGAAGGATATCGTAATCAAAGAAATCTTTATCGACAATGCGGATTTGTTACTTGTGAATTTTATCAGTCAGAAGTCTATTCAGGCAGATGAAACCAACCTATACGTACGAAATCTGAAACTTGCCCAAACGGACCAACCCCTTCCGTTCAATGCCGATGGTTTTGTGTTCGACCTAAAAAATTTCGAGATTCTCTTGGCCGACAGCATTCATACAGTTTCGGCTACTGCGGTAAGTATATCTTCTCTGGATCGGCGAATCACAGCCCAGCGAGTCACTATTTCTCCAGACTTTGATAAGCCTTCTGACACATATTATGAAATCGAATTTGACGATTTGGAACTAACAGATGCAGATATTGATCGGATTTTTTATACCTCAGATGTTAGTATAGGCACGCTCAAACTTGAGGGGCCTTCATTTACACTGTATACGGACAGAAAAACCGAAATCGAAGAGGGGAGTGATACCCAGTTCTATGAATTGATTGAGGATATTCTCGCTTCCATTTCCATCAAAAACCTAAATATTCGGTCCGGTAATTTTGTTCAGCGGGGAATATCACATCCCGACAAAAACCGGATTGAGGCAGAGGATATCTGGTTTAATATGCGGCAGGTTTATATAGGCCCAGATGAGTTGCTTCGACAAAATCAATTTTTTTATGCCAATGACGCAGAGCTGGATATTTCAAAAGTGCGACTTGCGCTCGCTGACGGGGTTCATTGGATCTCCGGTGAAAATGTGTACATATCCTCCATATCGGATAAAGTATCCATGGAAAAAATCCAAATGACCGGAATCTATGATGAAAGTAATATCCCGGATATCACTCTTTTTGAAATTGAAGTGCCGTACTTGAATTTCAACAAGGCAAATTTGAGGAAAATTTACAACGAGAACATTGTCGATATTGAGGAGATGACGATAACATCCCCAGATGTGATACTGAAAGACCTGCAGGGAAATGAAAGAAAAAGTAGTGGAAACCCCCTTCGGGACCTGACCAAGGATTACATTAAGGGTTTCTATGTCAAGCGTCTAGAAATAACAGAGGGAAGCCTTATTCTTGATAATCACCTTCGGGTGCGGCAGGATAGTCTTTCCTTCGGCACAATCAACCTGGTATTGGAAAATTTCCAATTGGATGAAACCATCGTCGCAGAACAAACCGATAAAATCTTTTTTGCCGATCATTTGAGGCTGGACATTGAAGACTATGCGCTGAAACTGTCCGACAACCTTCACCTTTTTTCGTCGGACAGGATCCTGATTGATACCAAACTGGATTTGATTGACATTGAAGGCTTTCATCTGAAGCCGTTTTTTACAAACGATGTTATTGGATTGTTGTCCCGATATGGACGAACCACCATGTTGGATATCGAGATCCCGAGGTTTACGGCAAAAGGGGTGAATATCAATGAGGCTTATTTCAAGGAAGAGCTATTTGTCAAGCACATTGATATTCCCTCCCCAGTCATTCAGTGGATCAAGTATATTGAAAAAGCCGACCAGGAAGAAGATCCAGAATCCGCCAAAGTGGAGCGGGCAGACATTTTGAACTTGCTTACCAGCTATTTTAATACCGTGAAAGTGGATTCGCTTACCCTGCAAGATGGTTCATTTATTTATGACAACTTTGCCAAAGAGAATTTCCGTTCCTTTGCTGAAAACGATATTTCAATAAGTATCAGGAATTTTTATCTTGACGAAAATGTGGATCTCCTGGATTCCAGAACCCTGTTTTCCGAGGAAGTGGATGTCAATCTGAATAATTATGTGTTCAACATTGCCGACGGGAAATATACCATAGTTACCGACCGTATTTCCTTTAACTCAGCCAAAGAAGAGATCAGCACTTTCAATGTTCGTCTCCGCCCAAAACGGGACATAGAGACCAAAGTGTCCATTTCTGCCACCATTCCTGACATGAGTATCACGGGCGTGGATCTGGAGGCATTTCTTTTCGAAAATACCCTGGCACTAAATAAACTCAGCTTATCTGAGGCAGAAGTAAGCCTGATTATAAACAGAGAAGCCAATGATGATACAGATGGAAATAGAACTGGAAGTCGGGCTAGTAGGAATCTTCCCAAGACGATAGATATTGTCAGGGTGGATGAAATAAATGCGGACAATGCCAAATTGAATATCTCCTATGATGAAGCGGGAAAAAATATTGATTTGATCAAGACGGGGTTAAACCTTTCGCTTTTTGGTTTTATGCTGGATTCGGCCAAACTGGCTGAAGGTGATATCGCCGCGTTTTTTAATAACATGGCCATGGATGTGGACAATTTTTCCCTGGCCTTAAGGGATAGTATCCATACAATCAATTTTTCCAAAATAGAGCTGAATACCCAAGGAGATGAAATTATCCTTGAGAATCTAAACATCATCCCGCAAACACTTGTCGGCAATATAGGAGTCCCCATCATTGCTGCCAGTGTACCCAAAGTCACCATACTCACCCAATCTCTAAAGAGTTTCCAGCGGACCGGTGATCTCGACATCTCCAGCATGGTATTTGCCTCCCCGGATGTCACCCTATATCTTGATCGGAATGAGGTAACTTCCATTGTCCAAGCCGAAGAAGCGGAAGAAAAAATCAAACAAAAAATCATAAAGGTGCTGAATATCGAATCCTTCGAAATTTTGGGAGGTCAGCTAAGTATCCGGGAAAAAAATTCGGAAGAGTCCAGCAATTCCTTCGCCAACATCAGCATCCTGTTGAATGATCTCAATTTCAAATTAACCGAGCAGCAAACGATTGACAGCAAATTTCTTCTTAAGAATAAGTATCAATTTGAGCTCACCGACTATGAAATCAAATTGCCTGACAGTCTGAACTTGATTCATATAGGTAGGATTGTCCTTTCCGAAGACAAGCTGGAGCTTCACGAATTTTCATTTCTTCCCCGATATGGGAAGTATGAATATACGCAAAGGGTTGGCAACAGTGCGGATGTGGCCGAGCTGCGGGTCGATAAAATCCTACTGGAAGGATTCAATTTGGATGAATTTATCAACCATAAAAGGATTTTTGCAACTTCCATGCAGATTTTCCAACCCAGAGGGGTGATATTTAAAGATAAGCGTATGCCTAGGAATGATGTACTGAAAAAAATGCCCCAAGAATTGTTGATGGAAATTTCCTCGGAGGTCAATGTCGTTAAAATAGAGGTCATAAATGGAAATATCCAATACGAAGAGTTTTCCGAAAAAGGGATGGTCCCCGGCGTAATAGAATTTGCGGATCTTAATGCTACCCTCCATCCTTTTATCCTTGCAATCGGGGGTATGGAAAATAAACAGATGCATATAAACGGTTCCATGCTGATCAATGGAGGGGCTAAAATTAATGCGAATATGGTTTTGGGCTTTGAATCGCCCTATCCCATACAAGTAGAAGCCTCAGTAGATGAATTTGAACTGTCCTTGATCAATTCCATTTTGGAGGCCAATGCATTTGTGACCGTAGAAAGTGGTATAATTCGTGGCGGGGAATGGCATTTCATCGCCGATAATAATAAGGCAATCGGATCCATGTCCTTAAGGTACAACGATATTAAAGTCCGTCTTCTGGAGGAAAGGACCTTAATGCATGGAAAGGGTAGGAAAAAAATCCTCACTTTTGTGGTTAATGCCTTGGCGCTAAGGAGTAATAATCCTCGAAAACTGTTTAACAGGCTGGTCACTTCCACCATCTATGAACCGAGGAATAAACATAAATTTGTGTTTAACTACCTTTGGAAGGCTACTTTCTCTGGGCTGATGGGAAGCTCCGGAATCTCACAACCCAAAATTCCCCGAAAGGAAGAGGAGGACTTGCAATAGTCCAGAAAGATTCCGTACCTGATATAAATTCCTTCCCCTAGCTGCGCCAACATAGTAGTCCCCTTAAAGATTTTTTCTAGATTTGCAGCCTATATTAGATGCCCTTGCCCTATGCCCACCGATAAGATCAAGCAAATTTTAGCAGAAATAGCCGCAGCTACCGTTTCCACACCTGATGATTTGGAAGCCTACAGGATGCGCTTCATCAGCAAGAAAAGTGTTGTTGGTGAGCTGTTTGCCGCGATGCGGGATATTCCCAGTGAGCAAAAAAAGGATTTTGGGCAACTCATAAATGGGGTAAAACAAGCAGCGGAGGATAAATTCCAGGAGCTGATACAAACTTTGAATCAGGGCGCGACAAAAAAAAATGCCGAAGGCATGGACCTGACCCTTCCACCAGGTAATTTCCCAGTAGGGGGAATACATCCTTTGACGGCTACAAGACAGCGGATCATAGAGATATTTGAACGGATTGGTTTTAACCTCTCCGAAGGACCGGAAATTGAAGATGACTGGCATAACTTTACTGCACTCAATTTCCCCGAAAATCATCCGGCAAGGGAAATGCAGGATACTTTCTTCCTTGAGAAAAACCCGGATGTGGCCTTGCGTACCCATACTTCCTCGGTGCAGGTAAGGGTGATGGAAAAAGAGAAGCCTCCCATTAGGACGCTTTCCCCGGGAAGGGTTTTTCGCAACGAAGCGATATCTGCCCGTGCACATTGCATCTTCCACCAAGTGGAAGGCCTCTATGTGGATGAAAACGTAAGCTTTGCCGATTTAAAGCAAACCCTTTATCATTTTGCCAAAGAAATGTTCGGCAAGGAAACCAAAGTAAGGTTTCGCCCCTCTTTTTTTCCATTTACCGAACCCAGTGCGGAAATAGACATCTCTTGCCTTATCTGCGGGGGTAAAGGATGTACCATTTGCAAGGGATCAGGATGGGTTGAAATCGGTGGATCAGGAATGGTGGACCCAAATGTCTTGGAAAATTGCGGCATAGATTCAGAAAAATATACCGGATTTGCCTTTGGTATGGGCATTGAGCGAATTGCCATGCTCAAATACCAAATCAATGATTTGAGGCTTTTTACGGAAAATGATATCCGCTTCTTACAGCAATTCCGTCCGCTGCTTTAACAAAAATCTAAGTGTAGACAATAAAAAAGGAAGCAATTGCTTTCTTTTTTATAAAAATAGAACCAAGTTTTTAAAACTTATGTAAAAGAGGGTGCTTTACACTTAGTAGGTGATGTTTTTCATAAGATTTCCCTATATTAAGGGAAATTTTAATTCGATATGTCACCTAGCACAAACCCATCAAGAAGATCCTTTCTCAAACACGGTATGATCCTAAGCCTTGCAACTACTTCACCTTGGATTGCAGGTGTGCCAATGTCTACCAAGCCCCATTTCCAGCTGGGGGCATGTGATTGGTCCATCGGCAAGACCAGTGACGTTACCTCCTTTGCACTTGCCAAAGAAATCGGGTTGGATGGCCTGCAAATCAGCCTGGGACAGACAAGCAATAACATGCATCTCCGTCAGCCAGAACTTCAGGAAGCTTTTCTAACGGCTTCCCGGGAAACTGGTGTCAAAATCGCCAGTATGGCCATTGGGGAATTGAATAATGTACCTTATAAATCCGAAGCCATCACCCAAGACTGGGTGCATGACTGCATAGACGTTGCCAAGGTTTTGGGATGTCAGGTAATATTGCTGGCGTTTTTTGGAAAAGGAGACCTAAGGGATGATCCTGAAGGGAAAAGGGAAGTCATCCGCAAACTAAAGGAAGTGGCGCCAAAAGCGGAAAAACAGGATATTTACCTGGCCATAGAATCCTGGCTGAGTGCTGAGGAGCATTTAGAAATTATTGAGACCGTGGGGTCCAGCCACGTTCGGGTATATTATGATGTGGC
>JBBQXZ010000060.1:0-20705 GCA_038209145.1 Cytophagales bacterium
GGGATGGTGATTACACATGGGGACTTATCGTTTAGTAATCGCTGCGTCTGAATTGATAATGGCACTGGCTACCACCGCATGGGAGGCTATCCGTGGGAAATCAGCTGGATTTGTCAGGGCGTAGGCACCTGCCTCGATCCAACCCTTGGCCTTTTCCGGGTGATCGGTAAACTTCTTGAATTCTTGTGCCTGTAAGTTTTCCAAGATTGCCAACTCCCTATCGGAAGGATATCTCCCGGTAAGTTTTCTGAAAGCCACGGTTATGCCTGCTTTACTTTCGGGATAGGTGGCAATCTGTTTTCCGATAACCTTGGATGCTTCCACGAAGGTAGGGTCGTTTAGCAAGACTAAGGCTTGCAAGGGGGTGTTGGTCTCTTGTCTGATGGCCATGGACTCACTGCGGTCGGGAGCGTCAAAGATATGCGTGGTAGGATGCGGTACGGATCTTTTCCAAAAGGTGTACATGCTCCTCCTGTACAGGTTTTCTCCAGAATCTTCCAAGTAGGTACCCCCGTTTACCCGCCACAACCCTTCCGGCTGATAAGGTTTTACGCTTTTTCCGCCAATTTTGTCACTCAAAAGACCACTTGCCAATAAGGCATTGTCACGGATCATTTCTCCTGGAAGCCTGCCCGAAGGCCCCCGGGCAAGGAGGATATTCTCCGGATCAACTTCCCTCAATTCCTCCGAAGTAAGCGAAGATTGCCGGTAAGTAGCGGACATGAGGATTGTTTTTTGAAGTTCTTTTACATCCCAGCCCGATTCCATTAAGCTCAGCGACAGCCAATCCAGCAGTTGGGGATGGGAGGGCATTTCACCCTGACTGCCAAAATCTCCGGCTGAGGCCACCAAACCCCGTCCGAAAAAATACAGCCACAGCCTGTTAGCGGCTACCCTTGAAGTCAATGGGTGCGCTTTGTCTGTAAGCCACCTGGCCAGTCCAAGCCTGTTTTTTTCCATGTCTTCAGGCATAGTCAATACACTAGACGGCGTGTTCGGAAAAACCTCCTCCCCATGGGATGAGTATTCGCCCCGGACCAACAAATAGGTAGGCCGCCTGGGCGCCATATCTTGCATGACCATCACCTCCTGAATAGGCTCAACTTCCTCAGCATGTTTTTTCCTGACCTTAGTCAATTCTGCAAGCTGATCCCGATATCCTTTTGAATGATTGCGAACAAAATAAGCGAGCAATTGATTTTTTTCCTGTTGTGAAAAAGATTCGGGGGATTTCATCAAAATCGCCTTATAAGCCTCAGGTTGGGCAATTTGGATGGCTTCCAAGGCCGATAGTTCTTTGTCAAAGACCATTAGGTCGTCTACCAGCGCTCCTTTAAGCCCCCTGCCGCGCCATACCGCACCAATTTGAATGGCGGGTTGGCCAGCGCCTCGGAACAAGATGTCCTTATATAAATTATCTTTTTCGGTTGTTGTTTCCATATCTTCCCCGTTGAGGTAAACGTGGAGACCTTGGGCCTTGGAGGACCCGTCATAGGTCAGGATGAGGTTTATCCATTCGTTTCTCGGCACATCATTTACCGTTTCCTTGATGATGGCGTTATAGGGAGCGGTATGGGCAAGAACCAATTCAAGCCGATTGTCTTTTAGGTAAAGATGGTATCCCCGACGGTTGAAAAGTACCGCTCCAGAACCCGTATGAAAGACGACACCGTTTTCAAGTTCGGCGGGGATATTGATCCAAATACTGACACTGAAAGGATCACTTTTGGAGAAAATTCCTGATTTTTCCATCCGAATCCAAAAGTCACCGTTCAATTTGGCTGCTTTATCGCGGAAGCCACTGACCAGTTCAGGAGATTGGTTTCTAATCTCGCTACTTTCCATGGTCCCTTTTTCGGAGGGATTAAGCTTGTTTTTTACCGGCAGGGAGTTGAAATCAACGTGTGCGGTTAGGTTTCTGGGAACGGTTTGGGTAAGATCCTGTTGATAAGATGCGGACTTGATCCAATCCGTAAAGGCAGGCAGTGAAGCATCTCCGATTGATTTCAACTTATTTTCCTGCATGGACACTTCATCCTGCATCATTGCCAATAAATTGTCTTTGTCCTCATCTGTCCAAAGCATGGTAGGCACAGGCATGGCATCATCCCAAGAGATCTGCCCAGCCTCATCGACTTGGTTAAAAAAGCTGCTTAATTCGAAATAATTCTTTTGGGAAATGGGATCGTATTTGTGGTCGTGGCAGCGGGCACACTCCAGACTAAGGGCCATGAAGGCTTTGCCCAAGGTGTTGGTCCGATCGACCACGTATTCTACCCGAAACTCCTCCTGTACAATTCCTCCCTCCATATTCTGCGGGTGCATGCGGTTGAATGCCGTGGCTAAAAGTTGTTCTTTCGTTGGATCGGGTAGCAAGTCTCCGGCGAGTTGTTCCGTTATAAACGCATCGTAGGGCATGTTTTTATTAAAAGCCTTTATCACCCAATCCCTATACAATGACATGTCCCGGTAGCGGTCTACCGTGTAGCCGTGGGTATCTGCATAGCGGGCCACATCCAGCCAATGCACGGCCATTTTTTCCCCATAATGGGGAGAGGCCAACAATCGGTCTACTTGCTTTTCGTAGGCTTCAGGAGATTTATCGGACAAAAAATTATCGATCTCACCGGTAGTGGGGGGTAAGCCGATAAGATCTAAACTGATTCTCCTCAATAAGGTCTCCTTATCCGCTTCAGGACTAGGGGACAGCCCGTTGATTTCAAGCTTGGAAAGCACAAAGGCATCTATGGGATTGTTTCCCCAATTGTTTGTTTTTGGCTGGGGAACCGACACAGCTTCCAGGGGAATAAAAGACCAGTGCTCTTTATATGTTGCGCCCTGTTTAATCCATTGGATCAGGATGGCTTTTTCCCTTGGAGATAGGGTTAGGTGCGATTCTGGTGATGGCATCAGGTAGTCGGGATCCGTAGATAGGATCCTTTTGACCAATTCGCTTTTGGAAGGGTTTTTTGGGTTAATGGCCACCTTGCCTGGATTTTCCGGCAGAGATGCAAAGGCAGCTTCGGCCTCATCCAAGCGCAGGTCGGCATGCCTTGTGTTGGCATCCGGTCCGTGACAAGCGAAGCATTTGTCTGACAAGATGGGTTTTACATGGATGTTGTAGTCCAGTGCTTCCGGAAGGTCATCCATGGCCTGCTGTACCTCCGGTGGGATATCGGTATTACAGGAACAAATGGCCAATAGCATAACCAGGTATTTGGGCAGGTTGCGCAAATTCATAAAATTAGCTGATAAATTTATTTTAAAATTACGATTGTAATTTGCCATTTCCCACTATTGCCTATACAAATTATTTAAGCGGTGCCACTCGACCATATAAATAGGCGTGAAGCTGGAGATTTGCCTTTGGAATGGGGTAAATAACCCGCAGGTTAATCCGGAAATCTTCTTAATTTTGCAAGATATGCAGGTATTTTACAACCTTGGAATTCGAGTTTTGTCCCTTGGGGTAAAGTTGGGTAGCTTAAAATCACCCAAGCTGCGCCAGATGATTCAAGGTCGAAAAGGTCTTTTGCGGGCCTTGTTGCGCTTTCGCAAGGAGGCTCAAGGACCCCTTGCGTGGATACATGTAGCTTCCTTGGGAGAATACGAACAAGCCAAACCTGTGATCAAAGCATTTAAACAATCCCGGCCGGATTGGCTGGTATGTGTTTCTTTTTTTAGCCCCTCAGGCTATGAACATGTGATAAAAAAGCCACAACCTTTTGTGGATTTTATCACCTACTTGCCCTTTGATACCGCTTTGAATGCGGAGGAGTTTGTAGGAAATTTAAAACCGAAAGCAGTTTTTTTTGTCAAATATGACCTATGGTACCATCACTTGGCAGCGGTAAAAAAGCGGAACATTCCTCTCTTTCTTTTCGCCGCGGCGTTTCGAGCCGATCAGATCTATTTTGCATGGTATGGCGGTTTCTTTATCCAAATGCTGTTAAAATTCGACCATATTTTTACCCAAAATCAAAAATCTGCTGACTTGTTGGAGAAAATCGGCTATACCAATTGGACGGTAGCTGGAGATCCACGATATGATAATGTACAGGCGATACGCCTCTCCCCCAAATCCTTTCCCGAAATAAGTGAGGGCATCCAAAAAAGGGTACTTGTAGCCGGCTCCGTCTGGCAAGAAGATATGGATCTTCTGATCCCCTATATCAACAGCCATGCAGGTTATCAATACCTGATCGCTCCGCACGATATCCGATCCCCGCAGATTGTGAACTGGGAAAAAGCCATAACCAAACCAGTAATCAGGCATTCCCAACTTACAGAAAACTCGTATTCCCAACCCTGGGAGGTGATGATCATTGATAATATAGGTATGCTTTCCTCCCTGTACCATTATGCCCGAGTTGCCTACGTGGGCGGGGCATTTGGAAAAGGACTTCACAATATATTGGAAGGATTCGCCTTTCGGATTCCGGTTATTTTTGGGTGGTTGAAAAATAAAAGCAAATTTCCCGAATGGGAAATCAGCCAAAGCTATGGGTGTGGTTTTGCTGTTAAAGACGCACTTTCATTCGAGGAAATAATGGATACGCTGGAAGTAGAAAGTGCCTATACCCAAGTCAGTGATGGAGCGGAAAAACTGCTGGAGGACAACTTAGGAAGCGCAAAAAAAATCATGGATATAGTAGATACGTACATAGTGACCCCATGAAAGGAAGGGTAATCAAATCCACCGGTTCTTGGTACATGGTACAGACCGAGATAGGCTTGGTGAAGTCCCGGCTTAGAGGTAAGTTCAAACAGGACGACCTGAAGCTCACCAACCCGATAGCCGTTGGCGATTGGGTAGCACTGGATCTGGAAGAAAATCAGGAAACGGGAGTTATCCATGAGATTGTGTTGCGGGAAAACTACATCATCAGGAAGTCCACCCGCAAGCAGCATTTTTCCCATATCCTGGCCTCCAACTTGGATCAGGCATTTCTGATCATCACAATACGTGATCCAAGGACTTCGCTGGGGTTTATTGACCGGTTTTTGGTGAGTACGGAGAGCTTTCGCATTCCCGCCTTTATTCTTGTCAACAAAATGGATGCGTTAAAAAAAGAAAAGGATTTTGAATACCTCGAAGTCATCAAGGAAATATATGAACCATTGGGCTATCCGGTGATAGAAATATCCGCCTTGTCGCAATCGGATGTTACCGAAAAGTTATCCCCTTATCTGTCAGGAAAGACTACCTTGTTGGCTGGACATTCGGGTGTGGGAAAATCAACCTTGCTCAATCAGCTCGTGCCTTCGGCCAATCAGGCAACCCGCCCGGTTTCTGGCTTTACCGCCAAAGGGGTACATACCACAACTTTTGCGGAAATGTTTCCGATTGGAGATGGCGGTTACCTGATAGATACGCCGGGGATCAAGGAATTTGGGATTTTGGATATCGAAAACCAGGAGCTTTCCCATTATTTTGTGGAATTACGGGGATATTTGGGGCAATGCAAGTACAACAATTGCCAGCATGTCAATGAACCGGGATGCAAGGTTTTAGAGGTGTTGGAGAAAGGGTATATTCATCCTTATCGGTATGAAAGCTACCTGAAGATCCTACATGAGGAAGATGACTACCGCTAAACGGGTAAATAAGCCCAAATCCTTTGAAACTAGTTACTTTTGAATTAATTTTCATTTTTATCCAAGTTGCCCATGCCTGAAAACAAAACGTTAGTCTTGAATCATAAGCAGATCCAGCAAAAAATCGTCCGGATAGCCTACGAAATCTACGAACGCAATGTCCGTGAAGAGAAATTAATTTTTGCCGGGTTGACGGGTATGGGGTTTGCCTTGGCGGAATTGATTGCTGAAAAGTTGCGGGAAATATCCCCTATTACAGTGAAATTGATAGCGGTGACGCTCGACAAATCAAACCCAAAAATTGGTGAGGTAACGCTCTCAGATAGTGGCCCTTTTACCGGGCAATGTATCCTCATCGTAGACGATGTGCTCAACACGGGTAAAACGCTGGCCTATGCCATGGTACCATTTTTGGAGGATAATGTCAAGCAAATAGAAGTCGCCGTCTTGGTAAACAGAAGCCATAAATTATTTCCAGTCACTCCGGATTATACAGGGTTCGAATTAGCCACCACCCTGAGTGAACATATTACGGTAAAGCTTTCCGCAGAAGACTCAACCGTCCATTTACACTAATTCTATGTCTGTACATCAATCTTCCCAACTCAAACGGATTACGACCCACATCCTCCAGGAAATGAAGCAGCGGGGTGAAAAAATCTCCATGCTTACGGCCTATGATTTTTCGATGGCGGGCATTGTTGATGCGGCCGGCATTGACATGATCTTGGTAGGAGATTCTGCTTCCAACGTGATGGCAGGCCATGAAACAACGCTGCCCATAACCCTGGACCAGATGATTTATCATGCCACTTCGGTAGTTAGGGCTGTCAGTCGCGCATTTGTGGTGGTGGACATTCCATTTGGCTCTTATCAGGGCAACAGTTCGGAGGCGCTGCGCTCCGCCATCCGTATTATGAAGGAATCAGGTGCCCATGCGGTTAAGGTGGAGGGTGGCGCCGAAATCAAGGAATCGGTTGTGCGCATATTGAGTGCAGGGGTACCGGTAATGGGGCATCTCGGATTGACACCACAATCCATCTACAAATTTGGCACCTATACCGTCCGGGCAAAAGAGGAAGATGAAGCCAATAAGCTGTTGTCCGATGCCAAAGTGTTGGAGGAATGCGGGTGCTTTGCACTTGTATTGGAAAAGATTCCCGCCAAGCTTGCCAAGAAAGTGGCTGAAACGGTGGGGATTCCGGTAATCGGCATCGGAGCAGGCCCTCATGTGGACGGTCAGGTGCTGGTTCTTCACGACATGCTGGGGATTACCCAGGAGTTTCAACCCCGATTTTTAAGACAATACGCCGATTTGAGAGGCACGATGCTACAGGCTGTTGGTAAGTACATCCAGGATGTGAAGTCGAGGGATTTCCCAAATGACAAGGAAAGCTACTGATTACTCCCTTTCCAAAAAAGCTTTTTGGGAAAAATAAATATTTTCACATTCATTTAAAGACCATCCTCCATCTCCCCAAACCACACCACGGCATATCCCTGATAGATTCCCACACCCATGGCTTTCCATTCGGCGTCTTTGAATACGCCCAGGTTGGCGATTACGGCGTGATGGCCGGGGCTTTTTTTCCATACGTCCAGTGCAACGTCTGGTTGGGCGGCTGCAGAATGCCAATAGGCAATCTCATACCCCGGGCTTGCATATCCGGCGATTTCCATCGGTTTGTCCCACATGCATTCGGGGTTTTTGTGGTTGTCCCGGTAGCAGCAGCCTTTCCAATCGCCTTTATTGGACCAGGAGTGCATGTTGCAGCGTCCGCCTTGGGTGTGGTTTTCCATCAAGTCCTTGGCGTGAACCTGGGCCACCTGCGTCAGTGCGGAAGAAAAGGGTACTTCGGAAAGCCCCCGGCTTGTCCGATAGGCGTTGATCAGTCCAAAAAGCTCCTCCTCATCCGGAGAAAGAGCGGTTGGCTTTGGGGTGGGATCAGCCATTGAAAACAGGCTCCCAAGGAAAAACAAAAGACACAATACATTCACAACCATTTATTGAGATAGGTTAAGTTGATCGTATAACGTATTTATTCCCCATTTAGTCCCCGGGTTTAAAATCCATCTATTCCATCTCCATCCCTTTGAAAACGCTTTTTTTTCCGTATTTTAGCCGCCAATTAGTATCATTGCGATATTTTTATCAGCTACTACAAAACAGGTTATTTATGAGTGACAAAACCCCAAAAATACTTTATACCTTGACAGATGAGGCTCCTGCCTTGGCAACGTACTCCTTGCTGCCCATTATCAAAGCTTTTACCGAATCCGCCGGAGTTGTCGTGGAAACCCGTGATATCTCCCTTTCAGGTCGGATTATCGCTACCTTTCCAGAATTTTTGAAAGAAGAACAGCGTTTAGAAGATGCCTTGGCCGAACTGGGAGAGATTGCCAAGACACCTGAGGCCAACATCGTAAAACTTCCCAATATCAGCGCCTCTTTACCTCAGCTTAAAGCTGCCATCAAAGAACTCCAGTCACAGGGTTATGCATTGCCGGATTATCCGGATGATCCCAAGACTGAGCAGGAAAAGAATGTGCAGACCAAATACGACAAGGTAAAAGGATCTGCTGTTAACCCTGTCTTGCGGGAAGGCAACTCGGACCGAAGAGCCCCACTTGCCGTCAAGCAATTTGCCAAAAATAACCCGCATAGCATGGGAAAATGGAGCAAGGACTCCAAGTCTCACGTGTCCAGCATGACGGAGGGAGACTTTTACGGAAGTGAAAAATCGCTGACCTTGTCTGCACCCACCAAAGTCCAGATCATATTGGAAAAAGCAGACGGCACCAAAGTGGTGCTGAAAGAGGGGTTGAGCCTATTGGAGGGAGAAGTGATCGACTCTTCGGTAATGAATGTTGCGGCACTTAAGAAGTTTTTGCAGGAGCAAAAGGAAGAAGCCAAAAAACAGGGCGTATTGTTTTCCCTGCATTTGAAAGCTACGATGATGAAAGTGTCGGACCCGATTATTTTCGGTCATGCCGTGACCGTATTTTTTGCGCCGGTTTTTGAAAAACATGCCCGGTTGTTTGCTGAAATCGGCGTGGATACCAAGAATGGATTCGGTGATGTGGTTGCTGCTCTCGCAAAGTTGCCCGCAGATAAGAAAGCTGAAATCGAAGCAGATATTGCAGGGTGTTATACAGACAGTCCGGATTTGGCCATGGTCAATTCCGATAAGGGGATTACCAACTTGCACGTGCCATCGGATGTCATCATCGATGCCTCCATGCCGGCCATGATCCGGGAATCCGGTAAGATGTGGAATAAAAACAATCAGACTCAAGATACCAAAGCGGTTATTCCTGACAGGTCTTATGCGGGAGTGTATCAGGAGGCCATTGATTTTTGCCGTGAAAACGGGGCTTTTGATCCGAGAACGATGGGTTCTGTTCCCAATGTGGGTTTGATGGCACAAAAGGCGGAAGAATACGGCTCCCACGACAAAACGTTTGAAATCGCTGCCAAAGGGCAGGTCAACGTGGTAGATGCGGACGGTAAGGTCCTGATGACCCAGGAAGTAAGTCAAGGAGATATCTGGAGAATGTGCCAGGTAAAAGATGTACCCATTCAGGATTGGGTGAAATTGGCCGTAAACCGTGCGAGAGTCACAGGAGTGCCTACCGTTTTCTGGTTGGATAAAAACAGGCCCCATGACGCACAGCTAATTACAAAAGTAGAAAAATACCTGAAGGACCACGATACTTCAGGATTGGACATACAGATCATGTCTCCCGAGGAGGCAACCCATTTTTCGTTGGAACGAATGAAAGCGGGAAAGGACACCATCTCCGTGACGGGCAACGTACTTCGGGATTACCTGACCGATTTATTTCCGATTCTGGAATTGGGTACCAGTGCCAAGATGCTTTCCATCGTACCGTTGATGAATGGAGGCGGGCTATTTGAGACAGGCGCCGGAGGTTCTGCTCCCAAACATGTGCAGCAATTTGTACAGGAAGGACACTTACGTTGGGATTCTTTGGGAGAATTTTTGGCTTTGGCGGTTTCATTGGACCACCTTGGGAATACCTTCGATAACGAACGCGCCAAAGTGCTTGGAGAAACCTTGGATGTGGCAACCGGCAAATTCCTTGAAATAGGAAAATCTCCTTCCCGAAAAGTGAATGAAATCGACAACCGAGGAAGCCATTTTTACCTGGCTTTATATTGGGCAGAAGCGTTGGCGCACCAAGAAAAAGATGCGGCATTGAAGGAAATCTTCGGTCCGGTAGCCAAGGAGATGGCTGCAAAAGAAAGCACTATTATGGCAGAACTCAACGGTGCCCAAGGCAGTCCGGTAGATATCGGCGGTTATTACCGCCCTGATGAAGAAAAAGCGGAACATGCCATGCGGCCAAGTGCGACGCTGAATAAGATTTTGGAAAGCATTAAAGCCTAAACAAAAAAAGCTGATCTGTTATATGGTCGGCTTTTTTTTTAATTTGATCAAATTTTCTTTCTGACAAAGATTGACAGGAAGAAAAGACACTAAGCAGCAAGGTGAACGGAACCCGATAATAGCCCAAGTAAACTTTTTCTTTCTAATGCGATGAACAATAAAAATCGCTAATCAATTCCCCAAGTTACCTTGTATGGGATTCATTTGCTTTTATTTCAATTTATTTTTATCCGAATTTATTTTTTTAAAACACCGTCTATCGTCCTCCATATTCCGAGAGGATTATTTTCTTTCAGTTCCTCAGGAAGAAGGGCTTCTGGCATATCCTGGAAGGCCACGGGACGGGCAAAGCGCTTGATGGCATAGACTCCTACCGAAGTACTGCGGCTGTCCAAGGTGGAAGGGAAGGGGCCACCGTGCTGCATCGCAAAGCCAACTTCAACACCCGTAGGGGCCCCCTTAAAGAGGAGTCTACCACATTTTTCTTCAATCAAGGCCATAAATTCAGCATTATCAGCCAATTCATCGGCATCTCCCCAAAGCGTACAGGTAAGCTGACCTTTAAGGGACTCCGCTATCTGAAGCAATTGACTGGTATTTTCGTAGGTCACCAAAATACCAAAAGGCCCAAACACCTCTTCCTGAAAAGCTTCATCGCTTATCCAATCATTCGCACCCACCCTGGCCAAAGCAGGAGAGCCCGTGATCAAGTCAGAGGAAGTGGCCGCATGTACCCAACTGAGCTTATTTTTTTCCTTCAACGTAGCCAGTTTGTCTTTGTAGGTCTTGGCTATTCCGTCGTGCAGCATAGGAGCAGCACCCACCAGTGCTATCTTTTCAGCCACAGCCTTCGAAAAAGCGTCCGCCTTACTTTCGGGAACAAAGATTAATCCTGGATTGGTGCAAAACTGCCCTGCACCAAGTGTCAGCGAACCCACATAAGCGGTTGCGAGGTTATCTAAATCCCGGGAGAGTTTGCCTTCAAAGGCAAAAATTGGATTCACGCTGCCCATTTCGGCATAGACTGGAATCGGTTCCGTTCTTGCAGCCGCTGTATCAAACAGGGCTTTCCCACCGGAATATGATCCCGTGAAAGCAACTGCTTTGGTCTGTGGGTGCTTCGCCAAGTCCTGTCCCAGCGTAATACCTCCTTCGATTTGTTGAAAAATTCCCTCGGGCATGTTAGATTTTTGTGCGGCTTCACGGATAGCACCAGCTACCAAGTTGGAAGTTTCCGGTTGTGCCGGATGGGCTTTATAAATCACCGGGCAGCCTGCCGCCAGCGCTGAAACCGTATCTCCACCGGCGGTGGAAAAAGCAAGTGGAAAATTGCTGGCACCAAAAACCACCACCGGACCCAACGGCCGCAACATGCGCCGTATATCCGGCTTGGGTGCCGGCGTCCTGTCCTGGTCGGCATGGTCCATGGTAGCCTCTACCCAGCTGCCTTCTTTCACCAAATTGGCAAATAATCTAATTTGTCCCAAAGTCCTCCCAAGCTCTCCCGTTATTCTACCCTCCGGTAAATTCGATTCCCTGGATGCGGTCGGTATCAATTCGGATTTTATGCTTTCAATTTGCACTGCTATGGCTTCCAAAAAGGCAGCCTTTTCAGACACGGATTTGGTTTTAAGTGCTACAAAGGCTTGCTGTGCTTTCTTGAAATGTGTATTTAAGTCGGACATAGGTTTGTATGATTAACTAAGCTTTTATCACGGAAATAACTTTCCATCCACTTGATGGATTTAATGAATGTTCAAGTTAGGTCTAATTCGTTTTGGATGCAACCCAGAAGCCGGGGTATTTGAATTAGAATCATATTCTAAGCCATTTTTGGGTGAGCTAACCCGTCTATTTTAGATTTATTACTTATTTTTGATAACACGAAAACCATGTAACATTCCGTATGTCCCGAATTGAAAACTTACCCACACTGGATGACATTACCATCCGAAGAAAATTACTGGCAGGTGACATAGGTACAATAATTCATCTCCACGGAAAATTATATCACGAGGAATTTGGCTTTGGCCTTGGTTTTGAAAAGTACGTGGCCGAAAGCTTTGCAGACTTTGTCGGGAATTTCAAAGAAGGACTTGATCAGGTTTGGGTCTGTGAATACCAAGGCAAACCAGCTGGATTTATTTCCCTTGTCCATCGTGATCATTCCCTTGCCCAGCTGAGGTATTTTATTATTGCGCCCCGTTTTCGGGGAATAGGATTGGGAAAAAAACTCACTTCCGAATTTATGCGGACAGTACGGGACAAGAAATATCAAAAGGTCTATTTGTGGACAACGACCCCATTGATAAAGGCCGCATCGATCTACCAAAAACTCGGTTTTGAACTTGTTTTTGAACAAGAATCCAATAGCTTTGGTTTACCACTTAAAGAGCAAAAATATGAGTTATCACTCACCTATCCCCCATGCTAAACATTACCAAAACTTCTTTTAAACTCATAATTTTTGTCTTTGGCTTTTTTGGAATTACTGAATCTACCTTTTCCCAGCAACGCAACTCATGGAATTGGGGAGGTTCCATGGATCCTCTTCAGCAGAAATTTCGTGTTTCTCACTACCACTTGGATTTGGAAATACTCCCTGAATCCCAAGAAATATCCGGATCGACCACCCTTTCGGTTCACTACTTGGAGGAAATGGACACACTTCGGTTGGATTTAGTCTCCGATTATAACGTAAGCGAAGTATTGGGCGATGGATATTCCTTTTCGTTCCTGCATCAGGATGACCTGTTGGACATCGACCTAGTCGGCCAAAGACCTAATAAAGTCACTGTCTATTATCATGGTAAAACACCCATTGCCTCCAACCCTCCATGGTCAGGGGGATTTACCTGGGAAAAGGACAGTCAGGACAACCACTGGATGGGGCTTTCAAGTCAAAATGAAGGTGGCAAAATCTTTATGCCCTGCCTGGACCATCCAAAAAACAAACCTGCGGAAGGGGTAAGTTTGTCAATTACCGTGCCTGCCTCCTATACCGTGGCGGCCAATGGCCGGTTGAAAACTATGGATGGGGATTCGGAAAAAAAGACTTTCCAATGGGAATCCAACTATCCCATCATGAATTACAACATCAATTTTACCATGGGGAAATTCCATTTGGAAAAAGGGGTTTTTCTGGGAATTTCTGGAGAAGAAATACCCTTGCTGGCTTATGTGTTGGAAGAAAACAAAGATAAAGCTCCTTTATTATTGGAGGTATTGAGAAAAAGTACAGAAACCCATGAACATTTCTTCGGTGCATTCCCTTTTCCCAAAGACAAAATTGCCGTAGTGGAAACGCCCTACCTGGGTATGGAGCACCAGACCATCAATGCCTATGGCAACAATTTCCAGTTTGTCCGCATGGGGGAAGTGTGGTATGACTGGTTGCTCCACCATGAGTTGGGGCATGAATGGTTTGGAAACAAAGTTTCTGTATCGGACTGGGCAGATTATTGGATTCATGAAGGAATCACCTCCTATGGGGATTGGTTATTCTACCTCAAGCATGATGGAGAAGAAGCATACCATGAAATAGTGGCTAATGCCAAAAAAAGAATAAAAAATGAACTCCCGGTGGTTAGCCCTCCAGAGAGTCATTCTGACATCGCATACCATTCAGATGTATATACCAAAGGTGCCTTCATCATGCACAGCCTGAGGTTCATGGTAGGTGACGATGCTTTTTTTCCCATGCTGAAAGCGATCGCCAAACAAGACGCCTATACATATGCCAATCAAGCCTCCACGGCTGACCTGATTGATTACCTTTCTAAAGACAGTGACTTGGATATCAAGGAGTTTCTAACCTGGTATTTGTATCGTGAGGATTTGCCGAAGGTATCTATCAACAAAAAGAAAAAAAATGTGTTTCTTATTAGTCTGCCGGAAATCTCCTTTGACTTGCCTGTGGAGGTACAAACTGATAAAGGGATAGAAAATATGGTACTGTCTTCAACCCCCACCGAGGTATTAAGCACAACCGGTGTGGAAGTAGATCCTTTGGGATGGTATTTGCTGGACAAATAATTGTTCGCACAGTCGGGGGAATTACTCAAATAATAACCGTATTTTTGTATACCTAAACACTATAACCAATGAAAAAATTTCGATTAATAATCCCAATGATGCTTCTTTCAGCCGTCTTGCTATCCTGCGGACCCACTGAAAAATCAGCCTCCGATGAAATGACCGAAACAGCGGAATCAACCGTAAAACCAACGCTTGAGTTGCTTTGGGAAACTCCCGATGTATTCATCACCAATGAATCCGTTCATTATGAGGCAAGTAACGGGCAGCTCTATGTCGCCAATATAGAAGGTGATGCGGTGGGAAAAGATGGCGTAGGCTCGATTTCGATCTTATCCAAAACAGGGGAGATAATTAACCAAAATTGGGTGACAGGACTCAATGCCCCCAAAGGGATGGCCGTGATGGATGGTAAACTGTATGTCACAGACATTGATGCTTTGGTGGAAATAGACCTGGCATCCGGTGAAATTTTAAAAACCCACAACGTCGAAGGAGCGCAGTTCTTGAATGATGCGGCCGCTGACGGACAGCGGATTTATTTTTCTGACATGCGTGCAAACAACATTCTTTATCTGGAAAACGGTAACATCCAAACCTTCGCTGAAAACCAACCAAACATCAATGGATTGCGGGTAGGCGAAGACAATACCCTATACGGGCTGGATGCTGAAGGACTAAAAAAATACAATTCGGATGGCAGCTTTTCTGTGATCAATTCGGTCGTTACAGGTGGTGACGGTTTGATTGTTATCGATGCGGATACCTTTCTGGCCAGCAGATGGAAAGGAGAAATTTATCTGATTCAAGATGGACTGGAAACGTTATTATTGGATACCTCCGGAGCCGAATCAAACACTGCGGACACCGGGTTTATTCCTGAAGACAACATTGTGATAGTTCCTACTTTTATGAAAAACAAAGTGGCAGCCTATAAATTAAGCTATTAACAGTATTGGTACTCTTCCGTGTGATAACAAACACAGATTTCATATAGTTATCAATAATGAATCTTAGTATAAGTTTTGACGTTGTTCAGATAGTTCTTATTTGAAAATTAAATAGGAAATGGTTTATTTGCGAAGTAGGCTGCTGTTTGGAATATAGGTGGCTTTTGTAAATAGGGAGAGGTTTTAAATGAATGACATATGAGTAAATCGAGCGAAATAAATTACGAAGTAGAAAAAAACGCAGAGGTAATCAGCCAATTAAATGATTTCGTCGGTCAAACCGTGGATTCAACCTTACTGGATCCCGATGATTGTTGGCAGCCTACCGATTTTCTACCCGATATGGCCCAGCCAGACGCGTTGGATCAGGTAAAATTGCTAAGGGAAAGGGCAGAAGGCATACCTGACACTATCATAACTTCCCTTATTGGAAACATGATTACCGAGGAGGCACTTCCCAGTTACCAGACCTACTTCAATATGCTGGAGGGGATCAATGAAGAGGGAAATCTAACAAGCGATGCCGGTTGGGTAAGATGGACAAGGGCTTGGACAGCAGAAGAAAACCGCCATGGGGACTTGCTTAACAAATACCTGTATCTATCCGGACGGGCAGACATGAGGCAAGTGGAACAGACGATCCATCGCCTGATATATAATGGCTTCGATCCAAGATCTGATAAAGATCCTTATCAGGCTATTATTTATACCTCTTTTCAGGAAAGAGCTACCAAAATCTCCCATGTCAACACAGGGAAGTTGGCAGACAAAGCTGGAGATACGGTCTTGGGAAGAATTTGCAAACAAATAGCCGGGGATGAGGCGAGGCATGAAAAAGCGTATAAGTCTTTTATGTCCCAGATTTTTGAAATTGATCCAAACGGAGCCATGTTGGCTTTCGAAAAAATGATGCGAAAGCAAATTGTCATGCCCGCGGTACTAATGGGCACGGGAGGTCCCAATCCTACGATCTTCGATCAATTCTCAGCGATCACCCAAAAAATAGGTGTATATACCGGCTGGGATTACGCCAGGATCATAGAACACTTGGTAAAGTTGTGGAACGTGGAGACGACTACCGGATTGAACGATGTAGCCTCTAAGGCGCAGGATTACCTGGCAGGTCTGTCTTCCCGCTACATGCGGCTTGCCGACAGGATGAAAGCCCCGGATGAAATATCTCTGGCTTGGTTAAAATAACTTGTCCGATTACGGTTTAAAGATAAAGGTGCCTGATTTGGGCACCTTTTTTTGTGTGGTTAAAAGATCCATTTTCTCAATCCAATAACCAAAATCGATAAAAAAATCTCTATAAGTTCCGGTGAATTAGATCGATCAACTTATTCTGATGGCGATTTTCAGTTGAAGATAAGAATATTTTTCTCCAAAATGGTCCTTTATGGTACGGAGAAAGGGGCCGTCTTGGGTTTCGTAAAATGCCTTGATCTCCGCAATTTCAGTTTCCTTGAGAAATTTCTGTTGCGGAATAAGTTTCTTTTCTGCCAGATTGAACAAATGTCCTTCGATCGTACTGTGAGCCATTTCCCTTTTTCCGGCGATCTGATCCACTGTAAGCCCCTTTTGAAATAGCTCCAGCGTTTCCTTCTCACTTTCAGAGTTTTTCACTGCGGAGGATGACCTGCGTTGGGAACTACCTATAGACCGTGCCGTAGGGGTCGCCATGTCATGCTCCACCATGTACTGGCTTATCACCCGGCAAAATTCATCCCCGTACTTTTCAGCCTTCAGCTGACCTACCCCATTGATCAGACGCAAAGTATCCAAATCGGTTGGGAAATGGGTGGCCATCTCAACCAGCGTGGCATCAGAGAAAATGATGTAGGGAGGCACATTAAATTTCCTGGCTAAGCTGAATCGCAGATTTTTGAGCTTTTCCAAAAGACCTTTGTCATGCGACTGCTCCGAGGGTGTTACCAAGGTTCCTTCCTCCATCGAAAGCATGATTTTCTCCTTTTGCTTCAGTCTTTCCCAAGCCAATGGTGTCAACGAAAAAGTAGGGTATTCCGTATCAGAAGCTATCATATACCCTTCCAATACCAATTGGTTACCCAACTTTTTCCAGAATTGTTCGCTTTTGTCCTTTCCGACCCCATAGACCCCCAAGGTCTTATGCGTTTCCTGAACCTTGGCAGATTGGGATCCGCGGAGCACAAGAATCACATACCCCAATACAAATGCCTCTTTGAGGCGGACTACTGCAGACAACATCATCTGGGAGAAAATGGTCATGTCAAGTTTATTCCCTTTTTGGAAACAAATGTCACAATTGCCACAATCCTCCTTTTGGGTCTCCCCGAAGTAATCCAACAAAAACCTTCTCCTACACTGTTGTGTTTGGCAATAGGTTACCATGCGGTCCAGCTTTTTCTTCATCACTTTTATGTGGGCGGGATTCTCCGAGTTTTCGATCATCCTGCCCAGCGTGATGCTGTCCCCAAAACTGTAGAATAAAAGCACTTCACTGGGCAAGCCGTCCCTGCCCGCCCTACCTGTCTCCTGATAATAGGACTCTACGTTCTGCGGCATGTTCATGTGAACCACAAAACGCACGTTGGATTTATCTATTCCCATACCAAAAGCGATGGTAGCCACCATAATCTTTGTTTCGTCCTTGATAAACTGCTCTTGGTTTCGCTGGCGAATATCCCTTTCCAAGCCTGCATGGTAGGGTAATGCCTGATAGCCGTGCTCCCGCAGTCGCTCTGCCGTATCCTCTACACTCTTTCTGGACAGACAATAAATGATGCCAGAATCTCCGGGGTGATGGGAAAGAAATTCAATCAGCTTCTGGAAGGCATCATTTCGCAAAACTATCCGATAGGTGATGTTGGGCCGGTCAAAAGAAGACACAAACCAACGGGGATCAACCAGTCCTAATTTATCCGCAATATCCTTTCTGGTCAGGGTATCGGCCGTAGCCGTAAGGGCTAAGAAGGGAGTTTGTACAAACTTTTTTCGAAGTTGACCGATCTTGAGGTATTCGGGACGGAAATCATGGCCCCACTGGGAAACACAATGGGCTTCATCCACGGCTACCAAGGACAAGCTTACCTTGTCCAACAAGTCCAATACGGAGTTTCCTCCCGAAAAAATCCGTTCCGGTGCTACATAAAGCAATTTTATTTTACCTGAGATGGCTTCCTGGGAAATAAAGCGCTGCTTGCTACTACTTTGGGTGGAGTTTAGGAAAGCAGCCGGAATCCCAATGGCGTTTAGGGCATCTACCTGGTCTTTCATCAATGCGATTAAAGGTGAAATCACCAATGTAAGTCCGGGGAGCAGCATGGCGGGTACCTGATAGCAGACTGATTTTCCAGCACCGGTTGGCATCAATGTGATGGTATCTTTTCCGTTCATCACGGCATCGATAATTGATTCTTGGTTACCTCTAAACTGATCGTAACCGTAAAAGTCCTTTAAAATATCTATGGGTTTCATTACAAAAAACGTTAATTTAGATAAGGGTTTGAAAACGAAATTAAAAAAATCCCTTCAAATATCCTTAGGCCATTCTAAATTTAATGACAAACGCTAAAAGTACACCGATGGAATTGGGGAAAGCTACCTCATCCAAACCCACAAGTACCATGATACACCTATTTGACAAGAAGCAGACCTGCACTTAGTTGATAAAATTGTGCAGGCCTTCCTTTATATAGACTCGGATGAATCGGATTTGCACTCGGCTTGAATTACCTACCACATCCAACATCCTGCGAAGAAGGCTGAACCCAAGGAGCTTGCGATTAGTATTTCAAAATTTTTAGGTGGGTCACTTCATTTCCCTGGGTTACTTCTATCACACATACTCCCTTTGGAGCCTGGCTGATCTGTTGGCCGATAAGCAGTGACAGCGTTGAGAGATCGGTGGCCTGAACAGGCTGGCTATTCCCCATTGAGACGATGCGCGCGGTGATTGGCCCTTGATCTAGGGTATGGACATCAGCCAACCGAAGATTGAAGCCGTCACCGTTGGTAGGATTTGGATATGCGACCCATTTGGAATCGTAGGATTTTCCCAGACTATTCGCTACCGTTACCCTTGCTGTCTCGCTATGGGAATTTTCCCCATTCATATCCACCTGCTTGATGCGATAAAAAACGAAACCGGAATGATTGGGCAGGTTTTTATCTTCAAATCTATAGGAACTTATCAAATCTGAATATCCAACGGCCGCAACATCGCCGATAGGAATATATCCCTCAATACCTGTAAGGGACCTTTCCACCACAAAATGACTGTTTTCCCATTCCTTGGTAGTTTCCCAAGCCAATTTTACCTGCTTGTTTGCGGACTCAAACAGGATTGAAAAGCCACCCCAAACAACCGGAAGGGCAATGCATCCCTCTCCATAAAAGCTGTTTTGCTGCACCGTAATGTGATAGGTACTGATCTGAGTAGAATTAACGAAATCACATATATTAAAAGCCGAATTATTTCCAGTTTGAACGGCTCCACCATTGGAAGCGATAAGTTTCCCGCCGATATAGACCTCGCTAAAGTCGTGTGTTTCGATTCTCCCATTTGGCAGAATTACATTACCTTGAATAATTCCCCGCGTATTGTTTCTCAGTTCCAATTTACCCCCCCCAGACATATCCAGATTTTCACCAAACAAGAAATTAGCCGTATTACCTGTTCTAATGGTCGCCCCATGTGGAATAGTGACCAGTTTCTGAAAACTCGCAGAAGCCAAATGGGTAAGGCTTATGGTACCACTTTGTCCGGCGTTCGTTTTTCCACCTACCACGATGGTGCTTTTTCCATTGAGATTTAACGTGCCGTTGGTGACGGTGAGGTCATTCGCCACTTCTATATTGGCATGGTTCGAATCCGCGGTTAAGGTCCCTCCTGAGGTAAAGATAAGATCCTTTGTTATTAAAGAACCCTGAATATTAAGGTTACTTTGGCTTCTCAAGGTTGTTGTTTCTAGAACGATCAATTGACCTCCTTCTTGGACTGTAATTTCTGGCTTGCTATCTCCCACGACCAGATTTTTTATAGTAACTACAGAATTAGAAGGGATAACAATTTTTACGGGTCTGTTAACTGTAAAAGTTCCGGCTACATTAAGTTTGGCGCCGGATTCCATGATAAAAGTAGGTACTGAACCCCCTCCGCTGAAGGTCACATTACCCGGGAAATTCAACGTCCCGTCAGACTTAATCTCAATGCCATTGAATACACCTGCTCCAAAATCTGTGGCATGCCCTACAAAATCAACGGTATGGTTGATAACAACATTTACCGCACAACCCCAGTTTTTGTTTATGGGAGGTACCCCGACACTTACATTGTCCCACTGACCGCAGGAATGTGAGCTGTTCCATGTGACATTTTGATTCCATTTTCCATCCTTTTTACTGGTGAAACTCTGCGCCGAAGCTGGATTGGCTGAAAACACCAGCAATAAAAAAAGCCCACCAACCAATCCTATCTTCTTTGTGATGCTAGCCGGGAAATTTGTATTGCTGTTCATGTTTTCTTTATGTTTAAAAATTAACATGAACAAACTTACCTCAATAAAAAATGCGGTAGTAAAAAAGTCGATAAACCCGGTGTATCACAGGTTGAATCTGAATTTTAAGTAGTTAAAATTTTACCCAAATACTTTTAATTGTTTTTTACATACTTTAAATTGCCTTACGAAAGACTAAGGCATAAAAAAACCCTGGCAGAACCAGGGTT
>JBBQXZ010000061.1:0-20680 GCA_038209145.1 Cytophagales bacterium
GGTCTATGACAGGCAATGTATTAGCTGCCACGGGTCTGAGGGGCAGGGCTTAAAAGCTTCTTCTGGAACCTCCTATACCTATCCCCCACTCTGGGGACCTGATAGCTATAACAATGGGGCGGGATTGTATCGCTTGTCCAGGTTTGCCGGGTATGTAAAAGCCAATATGCCACTCGGAGCCACCTATGAAAGGCCACTTCTCAGTGACGGGGAATCCTGGGATCTGGCGGCTTATGTCAATTCCATGGAAAGACCCTCCAAGGAACTTTCCGGCGATTGGCCTGATATTTCCAAGAAGCCAATGGATCACCCTTTTGGTCCTTATGCAGATACCTTTTCTGAACAACAGCATAAATATGGTCCCTTTCAACCCATCCTGGCGGCGAAAAAATAAAAACAAATGAAAAAAGCAATTTTTCTCGTAGTTGGTATTTTCTTTTGGCTGTCGGGTTATGGACAACAGGACTCTGTGCTTTGGAAACCAACGCTGAATGCCAGTCTCCGCTCTTACTTTATGAGCACCTCCTATTGGGAGGATTACAAGGACGACCATGCATGGGGCCAAATGGCCAGCGTATCCATTCAAAGCAGGCTCCCAAATCGCTTTCAGGTAAAAGCCGAATACCTGGGATTTCTTCGACTGGCAAGCTCAGACCTGACGGCAGTGGACCCTCGGGTACCAAGTTTAAACCGCTATGAGCTTGGACTGTTTGACTTGAACCACGTGGAAAGGAAGGTTTTTGGCAAAATCGGTAACCTTCACCTGGATTATCTCCATTCCAACTTTCAGGCAAGGCTTGGCCGGATGGAAATAAACACGCCGTTTATCAACGCGCAGGATGGAAGATTGAGTCCTACCTATGTGGAAGGGATCAGATGGAATTATCAGATGAGTCCCCGTATTTCGATAGGCCATCACCTAATTTGGGGGGTTTCTCCCCGATCTACGGGAAACTGGTTTAATCTGGGCGAAAGTATCGGCATGTACCCCGCAGCCCGCGATGAATTTGGCCAGCCTTCAGGCTATTTTGGCAATACCATGGTGGATTTTGCCAATGTATTAGACCTAAAAATAAACCTGAAATCAGCATCCACCCTGCTTTTAAACCATACCCTGGTTCAAAATATTTATAGTGCCTACCTGGCTCAATGGGATAAAAACTGGGATTTACCGCAAAGCACGTTGCAGGGAATTACAGGTATTCAGGCCACTGTCCAACACGGTATAGGAGATGGGGGAAATGAAGAAATAGGGCTGCGATACAAAAACCCGGCGGATTTCCACTGGATATTGAGTGGAAGAATCGGGCTGAAATCCAAAAAGAGTCTGTGGCATGTGAATTATACCAAAATTCACGGAAGTGGGCGCTATTTAAGTCCCAGAGAATGGGGGAGAGATCCTTTCTATACCTTTATTCCCAGGGAAAGAAACGAGGGATCGGGACGTGTGGATGCAGTCACTACTTATTTTCAGCATGCTTTCCCTGAAAAATCGTTGCAGTTGTACACCCACCTGGGCCTGTTTTTTCTACCGGATCCTGCCGATCCAAAAAGAAACAAATACGCCTTACCGGGATACGCACAGGCTAACTTGGGGTTGCGATTCGTTCCAAAAAATTGGATCGAAGGGATGGACTTTCATTTGATCCTGATGAGTAAAACCGCCTTGGACCAGCAAGACCTCAAACCTGCCTGGGTGTATAATAAGGTCAATCTATTCCACACCAATCTTATCCTCAATTACACCCTGCCCCGATAACTAATAAAAAATACGCCCACTAAGTAATTATCTATCATTGGCGATTTTTACTTTGCCCGAAGGAAAACGAAAAAGTCACACCATTTTCCTCTGACGCACTTCTCTCATCAAACGAGGCCATTTTGCGAAAGTGGGTCATTTCGCCGGAGCAGTCGCTCCCATTTGGATGGAAATAAAAAGGCCTTCCCAAACAATGGGAAGACCCTTTTAAACTGAATTCAATTGTTTTTTACACCTTAATTTGCAACCACAACACCCTATCAGCAAGTCGTCTAAATTCCACCCAAGAACCAATCTTTCGTGAAACAACCTTCCTCAAAAACTCCGGCGGAGTGGCCGATTTGATAGCCCTGGATTTCAATGCAGGGCATAAATAGCGCAAATCTCCCCGTTTTGGCCGAATGCCTCCCTATCCGGCCAATCCATTCCCGCCAAAACCCCAAAACGGTTGATCTGACATCCCAGATTTTAAACCAGAATCGATATCAGAAATAATTTAACTAGATGATTGTATTGCTATTTTGACGAATAATCGAACTCAGGTTTTTACCCTATCAATCTCACCCGTGTTTTCTTATTTTTTATAAAGTACGGATGAATTCACCTGACCATCGGTATCCAGGTACCAGTCTTTGTAGGACTGTCCACCGGATTTTGCCCAATCAGAAAACCTCGTGTATGCTTTTGTGAAATCTACCTTTTCCAGCGTGTAAAGCGTACTGTTGGGAATATTTAGCGCCCAGTTAAACCCCTTACTGCTTGTATAATATTTACCATCCCGGATGGAACTGACGTCATCTGCGGTATTAAACCGCTTGGTGTCCACTAGGTCTGTTGGTGGCTTGTTCATAAGGTGTAATTCCCTGCCTCTGTCCTGATTGATAATCATAAAAGGGTTATAGGGAGCAGCACCCAGGTCAGCTTTTCTGATTGACTCTTTGAATACGATCTTCACAGTGACCGTGTCTTCGGCGTGGTGGGGGTTCTCCTGAAAAACGTTTGCCAGTATCGGTAGTTTCGCATTCACATCATCCATTATGATCACTGTCACTAATTTCTGACCTTCTTCTACTCCGCTTTGCGAGGTTTTGATCAATCCAGTATTTAACCTTGTGCCTTCCACACGCATCACTTGGTCAGCTGGGACAGGCAGCTGAATGCCGAATCCATTGCGAAATCCCGCACCTGTAGCGCGAACCACGGTCGTGAACTGGATCTCTTTGATGCGGTTATTGGCATTGGATATTTCGATTGCATTGTAATCAATCACCAGGTCATTCATGTCGTAATCACCAAAACTTGGCCAAAGGTCTTCAAACAACAGCGTACCAAAAGTATTTCTTCCGGGGGAATAGTTATTGAAAGCCCTTTCCGGATCTTCTGGATATTCGTCCTGGTGATCTGCTACACCATCCCCGTCCTTATCTTTTTCATTGGTATCAATAGGCACATAATCAGACAAATCCACACTTGTAATCGGATTCCAAGAAGCGTAAAATATCACATCATTGAAATCATGATCGCAGCCACTCATATCTCTGCGAATATCTTCCCAGCCCATCAACAAGATTTGCTCGGTGGCATCGTACAAGAACACCATTTGGTCTCTGACAGAAACGTTTTTGTTTTCAGTATTCAGGTCTTTATTGGCATAAAAAATCCCGTTTCCGTTGGTGATGCGTTCCTTCTGCCAACCATTTGAAACCAAAAACCATCCGATATATGTATCCTTTTCAAAAGCACCGTCCAAAGGTCCTTTTAGCTTAACCTTATCACCAGAGGTTAATACCCCGGTCTGTGCATTTGGAAAAATAATTGTCCTATTTTTAATGTCGGAAGCATTTTTGGGAGCTTCTCCTTTTTTATACCAATAATAGCCAACGGTATTGCGGTAACCTCCCCCGGTATGTACATAGGTGACCCAAACATCTGCATCTTCACTTACAAATAACTCTCTCGCGTATTTATCATCCAATACCTTGGGATTGTGATTTCTTACATCCCTTTGTTCCGGAAGACTCGAATTGATATTTTTCAGCAGTTGGTTGGAAATTTTGTCCGGGGCTAAAAGGTAACTAGGTTTACCTTGACTGTTCCATGGACCCAGTATGAGAAAATCTTCATTGGTTGAAGCTATTCTGGCATTGGTATTTGTTCCATCAGTTTCAAAATAAGTCTCTGGCAAAATACCCGGGTTGGCAGCATCGTAGTTATAATTCACCTGACTGCCAGATACAGGCACGATGGCAACAGGCTCCACTCCTATGTACCCAGAGGTCACCCAAATCTGGTCCAAATAACTGGGAAGATCGATATTGATCGTGGCATTGCCTTGCCCATTCAAACGAACAGTTTGTAAAAGCTTTCCTTCTTTTTGGGGGTTGTTATCATAAATTTTGTAAACGACAAAAGGTATGGGAATTTTATCCCTGTTAAAAGCAGACAAATTAATTGTTACTGCCTTGGTGGTGGAGAAATCAAAACCCGCCGGAACAGTGATTCCAAGATAGCCCTCCTGGGCAACTGGGTCGGGCATGTCATTAATGGGATCACAGGCAAACAGTGTTGCCGCCAATCCGGAGATCAGAAATAAGCTGTTGTTTTTCATCTATAAAAATTTAAAAATAGCTGTTAATACTTGGCACAAATATAGAAATAAAAAAAGCAGAAGTTTATATTTTAGCTAAACATCTGATTTTGACAATTAAAATTGATAATTCAGAAAAATATTTAACTGTTTATCAACCATGAATTTACCCTTCATTCTCTTCACCTATTGTTTGGAAGTTACAAAATTTGGGGCTTTCGATTATATTGGTCGGAAATTTCAAAAAAAAATCCTCCTTCACAAACAGCCGATTCAAATTAGTGGATTGTGGGCATTCCCAACTTTGCCAGCGGACAACTAAATATCTTCTCGAAATGCCCTTGTTTTCTCAAGATATTGCCGCTTCCCGCAATAAGGTCAGGATAGGTTGTTATGACATCAACCACAAAATTTGGATTTAAAATCACCTTTGATTCCAACGTTTCATACTGGCCAACCTATTGGGAAAACAGAATCCGAAAACCCATTGGTCAATTGAAAACCCGGGAATCAAAACAACACTTAAATAGTTGCGGCTTTCTTGAATGGATAATTCCTGTAAATCAACGTTTCTATAACCATGATGATTGAAAAAAAGCGGTTTTAAAGTAGGTTTAAATTTGGCAAGAGATTGATTTCAATAATTAGCCGGACAGTGTATTGGCAAACAGATATGTTCCATCCTCCTGTTTAAATCTAATTTAACATTCTTTTTTTAATTTTACATTTCTTTTTTATTTTCAATTTATTCGTTAATATTATGCTCAATAATTGGAAATTTACAAAAAGTCATCTATTTAAATAACTATTTAATTAATTCCACATTATATTTGCTTGTTAAACAAATTTTAAAGAATAAGATGAAAATACGTAATACTTAATACGATTATTGTAATTTTTATTTAAAAAAAGTATAATAATTTAATAATATAAAATAATGTCAAAAAATCAATTTAAAGTATTTATCGCCTTAATAAAAGGAAATACAGTGTCAAATTATAGCTTGGTAACTAGTGGAAATTGATCTTGATTTGAGGATCATTTTCTAAAAAGCAGTGCTGAATGAAATACTTAATTGGCATCAAAGCTATAAAATTATAATCTAATTGATCTATAATATAACATTACTACGAAAATGAAAAAATTGAAATATAACGCCAAACGCAAATAACAAATCAAATCTAGAGAAAGCCCTGTAAAAGCATATGGCTATCTTCAAAATTATCAGAAAAAAAATAAGGTGTTTAAAATCAATTATTTGACCTAATTTCAATCCAGTTTTAAAACAACGTTTAAGTCTACAAATTATGAAAAAACCACTACTCAGGGAGCATTTATCAAGTAAGATTTTGGTATTTCTAATGGCTATCCAGCTATTTTATCCTTTCGATTCTAAAGGGCATCCCAATATTTTCATTGATGCAATACCCACAGGATTTAATCCCTCAGAATTTAATGCCCGGCAACTGCCACTGATGGCAGATGTTTTGGTATCCGGAACAGTTTCAGATAAAAATGGTGAACCAATTCCCGGGGCAACAATTTCCCTGCCAGGAACGACCCTAGGTACAGCTACTGATTTGGATGGGAAATATTCATTGACAGTTCCCGAAAATACTGAATTGGTATTTTCTTTTATTGGATTTGAGAGTCAGCGTATCAAAATTGGTGACCGCTCCATTATTAATGTATCCTTGGTTGAGTCTACATCCTCCCTTGAAGAGGTAGTTGTGGTAGGGTTTGGAACCCAAAAGAGATCGAACGTTACTGGAGCAGTGAGTACTGTTTCAGGGGATGATCTTGCCAGACGTCCGGTGGTAAACGTTGCATCAGCCCTTCAAGGCACCACTCCCGGGCTTAGTATTCAAAACAACGGCGGTGCACCCGGAGCTGAAAGTACCACTATCAGAATCAGGGGTGTAGGAACCTTGAACAATTCCAACCCACTGATTCTTGTGGATGGTGTGGAGCAATCCCTCAGCACCGTGGAGCCAAGTAATATTGAATCCATTACGGTTTTGAAAGATGCGGCTTCCTCTGCCATATACGGATCCAGGGCGGCAAACGGTGTCATTCTGGTCACGACTAAAAGGGGATCAGCCAGTGGTGTTTCGATTAACTACAACAATTTTGTAGGATGGCAAAATCCCAATTTCTTTCCCGAAGCGACAGACCCTGTATCTTGGATGAGGTTGGAAAATGAGGCCCAGACCAATGTGGGGGCAAATCCAACATACAGTGAAACATATATTGAGAATGTAGCTGCGGGAACAAACCCATTGCAATATCCATTTGCGGATTACGAGAGGGGTATTTTTAATCCAAATGCCTTTCAGCAAAGACATTCACTTTCTCTTTCCAGTGGTGGTGAGTCAGGAAGAATTTTTGCTTCCATCAACTATACAGATACAGATGGAATTCTTCAAAACTTCAACAACAAACAGATGACCATGCAAATCAATTCAGACTTGTATGCTACCGATAAGTTGACGATAAAGACCAATCTGATGTATAGAAGTATGGGCTTTAGCGGTCCTGGATTTTCCGGGCAGCGTATTACCCAGGCTCTATTACACATCAACAGAAATATTGTTATGGAATATCCTGATGGAACTTATGATTTGGTAGCCGGCCAATGGAATGCACGGGCCATGGTGCAAGAGGGTGAAACATCCAGGGTAAGCGATGAGGTATTTAGTCAGATGGGATTTGCCTATAAATTCAATGATGCACTGTCTCTGGAAGGAAACGTAACACTCACGAGCAACGCTACTGATAGTTTAGTATTTCAGAATAGCCTGACAGGGATGAGAAATTATGTAACCGGTAATTTGGTAAATGTCGGCGGTTGGTTCGCCACCTCAAGGTTAGCAGAAACTTCGGTCAATCAGCGAGAACTAAGCCAAAGGTTGTACCTTAACTATGACCAATCGTTTGGCAAGCACAGTATACAGGGAACGGTCGGGTATGAAGAAATATACAATCGCATGAAGCGAATTTCTGCGTCCAGAGATAATTTTTTCAGTAATGACCTCAGGGACATCAATGCCGGGGACATCAAAAACCAAAGGACTGGAGGATTTTCCGAAGAGTGGAGACTTAGGTCCTTTTTTGGCAGAGCCAATTATAATTTTGATGAAAGGTACATGTTCCAGGCCAACGTAAGGTATGATGGATCGTCCAGATTTGGAGATGGTAACCGTTGGGGGATATTTCCGTCTTTCTCCGCAGGCTGGAGGATTTCTGAAGAAAATTTTCTGAAAAATGAAGACCTATTCAGCAATTTGAGATTAAGGGGATCATGGGGTCAGTTGGGCAACCAACAAATCGGGCTGTTCAGGTTCCTAAATACCTACAATCTCAACAATGGTTACCAGTTCAACAACAACCTCGTCCCGGGAGCTGCCATCACCAGGGCAGGAAATCCTGACATAACATGGGAAACCACCACCATGACCAATGTTGGTCTGGATATGGGGTTTTTGGATGACAGGATTGAAGTCATTGCCGAGTATTTTTACAAGTACACAGATAATATTCTTATTGAGTTGCCTATTCCATCTACAATAGGCTACAGTCCTCCGGTTCAGAATGCGGCGGCTGTTTCCAACAGGGGGTGGGAATTGGCTGTCAACTACAACGGTGTTCCAGCTTCGAATAATGGATTTCAATATTCGGTCGGTATAAATTTTTCGGATGTTGTCAATAGGATTGAAGATTTGAGGGGGACGGGACCGTTTTTCCCCGACAAATTTACAGTGTGGACGGAGGGTGAATCAATCAACTCCCTAAGGGGTCTTAAATCCCCGGGAATTTATCGTTCTCAGGAGGATTTGGATAATTATCCAGCCACTATTTTCCCTTCTGTCACGATAGGAGATATTATTTACGAAGACTTAAACGGTGATGGGGTCATCTCTCAATCCCCCTATCCGGCGGGTGATCAATACATCATGGGAAATGAAGACCCCAGGTACGAGTTTGGGGTTCGCTTCAGTGCCTCTTACAAAGGGTTTGATTTTTCGATGTTCTGGCAGGGAGTACTTCGCCAGCAGCATTCGCTGGATGGTGCGTTGATGGAAGGTCCCAATTACACGAATTTTATTCCTGTGACCATGGCCAGAGAAGCTTATCATCCGGAAAGAAATCCGAATGGCTCATGGCCAATGGTAAGGTCTGGTAATTCCGCAAATTTGATGGGGTCAGATTTTTGGTTGCAAAACACCAGCTACCTGCGGTTGAAAAACTTCCAGTTGGGGTACACCATTCCCCAAAATCTCGTAGCTAGTCTTAGGGTCTTTGTTTCCGGTGAAAACATGCTGACTTTTACCGGAAACGAATTGTTCGATCCCGAAACGCCCAGGGGAAGAAGTCAGTTTTTCCCTCATAGCAAACTTTTCAGTGGTGGTGTAAATGTCAGGTTTTAATCCAAAAAAAGCAAAGAGATGAACTTTATAAAAAATACAATAAAATACATAACCCTGTTTTACTTGACTTTGGGTATGATTGGCTGTGACGATGGACTTGATTTGATTCCACCGGGAGAGGTTTCAGAACTTATTTACTGGCAACAGGAAAAAGACGCAAGACTTGCGGTAAACGGGATCTACGGGCAGTTGGATGGTCAACTAATGGTCCAGGAGCTGGATGCGGTAACTGACATTGGTTTTCGTGCTCCTTCCGGACCCGGCTCACTTCATGATGTATCCATGGGATCCTTTGATCCGGTCAACTCGGCAATAGGATCCCAATGGCAAAGGTATTACAGAGGTATACAGCGTGCCAATAACGTACTTGCAAATATTGACCGCATTGAGCAGGGCGACGCAGTATTGTTGGCCAGATATAAGGCAGAAGCAAGATTTCTCCGTGCGTTCTTTTATACCCAACTGAGTAGTCTTTGGGGCGATGTACCCTTAATAGTAGAACCGCTTAAAATCACAGATCAAATTGGCAGGACGGCGAAGTCACAAGTTGTCGATTTCGTTATTGCCGAACTTGATCAAATCATCCAGGGCAACCAACTGCCGATGAGCTATTCCCAGGATATAGGAAGAGCGACCCTTGGAGCTGCCATAGCCTTAAAAGCCAGGGTAGCTTATAGAAATGAAAGGTATGCCGTGGCCAGGGACGCTTCCAAAGCCGTAATGGATTTAGGAATTTACGAATTGTTTCCAAATTATGAAGCGTTGTTTCAATATGCGGGGCAAAACTCTTCGGAAGTGATCTTTGATAGACAGTACACAGTAGGTGGAGATACTTACAACGCCTTTTCATATTCCGCAGCATCTATAGGAGGATCATCCATAGTAGAACCTATTCATAATTTGTTTTTAAAGTATGGATACAAAGGAGCGAAAAATCCCAACAATCCTTTTGAAAACATCGATCCCCGCTGGACATATACTGCCTACTATACTGGACAGCCTATTGGCGCAAGTACGTTTAATTCCTTGCCGAATAGTCCTACACCTGACAGGGTGAGGTCATCGGAATTTTCCACAGACAATGGATATAATCTAAGGAAGTGGGTAGATTTCAATGCTGATGCAAGCAATCCCAATATAGGCTCAATTAATATGATTCTAATCCGATATGCAGATGTTCTTTTGATGTATGCCGAATCCAAAATCGAATTAAATGAAATAGATAACAGTGTATATGTTGCGATCAATAGGGTGAGACAGAGACCAACCGTTGAGATGCCTCCTATTACTACAGGAAAATCCCAAGTGGAGTTAAGGGCAATCGTGAGGGATGAAAGGGCTGCTGAGTTGGCTTTCGAAGGCTTGAGGTTATTTGATATGAACCGATGGAAAACCGGTGGGGACAAAACAGGTATCGTAAAAGGCCTTTATTACCTCAATGGAATAAGTGGCGAGTGGGAAACCATTACCAGTGGCTTCACGAGAACGTTTAGACCAGAGCGGGATTATCTATGGCCAATCCCTCAGGTTGAAATGGAAATCAATGATGCAATCACACAAAATCCGAACTATTAAAGTCATGTTTATCTGAGGATGAATTGATTCTCAATTAAAATTAGCTAATAAAAAACCACGAATGATTCATTTGTGGTTTTTTGGTTTATCCCTAGATCTGCTACAAGTTCTACTAACCTGAGTTCGATTATTCGTCAAACTGGCAATACAATCATCGAGTTAAATTATTTCCGATATCAATTCTGGTTTCAAATCTTGGATGTCAGATCAACCGTTTTGGGGTTTTGGCGGGAATGGGTTGGCCGATTGGGAGGAATGCGGCCAAAACTGGGGAGATTTGCGCTGTTTTTTACCCCTGGGTTGAAACCCAGGGCTATCAAATCGTCCACTCCGCCGGAGTTTTTGAGGAAGGTTGTTTTACGAAAGATTGGTTCTTGGGTGGAATTTAGACAAATTGTTGATAGGGCGTTGTGGTTGCAAATTAGGGTGTAAAAAACGATTTTTACTGAGCTAAACCCTGAAAGGGTTTAACTTTTAATAACCTGGGGTGGAGCGATAGCGGAACCCCTGGATGTGAGGATACGTCTGGATAGTGTTTTGGCAGCGGGGATGGTTAAAGGGGTGTTTCCTTTCCGCCAAAACCAAGTTCCGTTAATTTTGGCCTTGTTTGGTGGGTTTTTGATATGTGATTTGGGATTGACACATCAACCGAAAATATATTCCCAATCCCTGACGGGTTTTTGACGGGAGGTGGTTGGTCGGATTGGGGGGCATGCGGCCAAAACGGGGAGATTTGCGTTGTTTTTTACCCTGGGTTGAAACCCAGGGCTATTAAATCGGACACTCCGCTGGAGTTTTTTGATAGGTAGAATTGCGAAAGATCGGTTCTTAGATGGAATTTCAGACAACTTCTTGGGAGGCTGTTGTGGTTACAAATTAGGGTATAAAAAACGATTTTCACCGAGCCCAACCCTGAAAGGGTTTAACTTTCAATAACCATGGGTGGAGCGATAGCGGAACCCATGGACGTGAGGATACGTCTGGATGGTGTTTTGGCAGCGGGGATGGTTGTGGGGATGTTTCTTTTCCGCCAAAAACAAGTTCCGTTAATTTCGGCTTTGTTTGGTAGGTTTTTGAATTGTGATTTGGGATTGACACATCAACCGAAATTATATGCCCAATCCCTGACTGGTTTTTGGCGGAGGTGGTGGGTTGAATTACCATTAGCCTGAGTTCGATTGTCCGTCAAACTGGCAATAACATCATCTAATTAAATTGTTTCGGATATCGATCTTGATTTCAAATCTGGGATAGGCATCCTAGATTTGATTGTATTGCTAGTTTGACGAATAATCGAACTCAGGTCCATAGTATAAGGAGGTGCTAGCTTGAAATCTGAGTTTCCAAAAGCAGTCCAACTATAACCAGAAATGGGCAATAGCTATTCCAAAATAAAAGTGCTTAGGATTCCCCGACCATTTAATGGTTCAAATTCCAGAAAAAAAATCACTGCAAATTTTGGGTCAGTGTTCCATGTGCTTTTTCTATGTTTATCCTCGCTATAAGCAAATTATAGACCGCTTGAAGGTATTCTTGTTCGGCTTGTTTCAGAAGGTTTTCCGCATCGGTGACATCTGTCAACAGGCTTCTTCCTACCTCAAAACGGCTGGTAATAATTTTCAGGTTGGAGGTTGCCACTTCTATGTTGGCCTGCTGTAAGGTCACCGCTTTTTCCGACTGATTTAACCTAATGACTGCCAATTGAACCTCATACTTGATCTGTGCATCCAAGTCCCGCTGCTGAATGGTCGCTTTATCGTTGGCCATTTGTTGAATGGCTATCCGGCTGGACCTGCTGAAATCTACAAAAGGGATGGATAATTGAAGTCCCAAATAACTGCTTCCAAACCAACTCTGACTAATATCAGTGATCCTACTGTTGGTATCCCCAAAACCGTTGGCTCCCATAAAACCTATCAAATTCAATTTTGGAGCAATGGATTTCTTTTCAGTTTCGGCATTGGTGACCGCCAATCTTTGGTTGAGAAGGGTTTCCCTGTATTCCGGCCTCATGCCCGGGTCCCATTCATCCGAAGGGGGAGTTTCCGAAGTGGAAGCCAGCGTGCTCAATTCATCTGTGAGGACTACATTTCGGGGATCTACATCCGGTAAGCCCATTTGAACGAGCAGGTAGGCTTTGTTTAGGAGAATATTCTGCTCATCGGTAGCTTTGGTAAGCGCTGCATTTTCTTTGGCGATAAATACAGTACTCACTTCAGTAGGTAAAGCCCGCTGTTCCTTTGCCCGCTGCTCCAACTGTTTCCAGAGCATTTCGGCTCTCAGAAAGCTTGAAGCTGAATAGTCATATACCGCCTGAGAAAGCAATACCTGATAATAGGCCGACCTGACAGCTTCAATCAATTCGGCCTCTGTGAGTTTGACCGCATTTAATGCCAATTCCTCCAAGATTTCATTGGCGATGATACTTCCCTTTTTTGAGGGATCTAGGAGGCTTTGGTTCAGGGTAATCCCCGCACTGGCCTGTAATGGTGTGCCAAATTGGACGGCTTGCCTTACATCTGAATTTGGCTGGGTAAAATCCGGCACAATACTCGTCTGCAGGATGGTATTGTATCGAAAATCCGCATCCAAACCGATTGTAGGCGTAAATCCAGCCCTACTTTGCGTGGTAGTCAAGGTACGGGTGGCGCTTTCTTTTTGAGCGATCAGCAGGGCAGGTCGATTTTCCATCGCCAGATTCACAGCTTCCTGTAAACTGAGTTGAAAATCGTCCTGTGCGAAAGCTACTTGCTGGATACGTAGTAAAGCAATGAATAATAAAGCAATCTTTTTCATCCGTCTATATTTTTTCAAATAAATCATTTTTTAAAATACCCTTCTCCCGCATTACCTAAAGACAGATGCAGGTTCTACCCCATTGATCCTGCGAATAGCAAATATGGCTCCTCCGAAGCTAATCAACATGGTAATCAACAGAAAAGCAAACCGGAGTGGCCAGGTATAAAAGAAGATGGTTCCCGCATTGGCTATACCGGCACGAAACCCTTCGGCGAGTGCCATCCCAAAGAGGAAACCAACCACGGTGAAAATGAAAGCCTGAAGTAATATAAGTCTGGTAATATACCCGTTGGTCGCTCCGATGGCTTTCAGGGTGCCATAATCCCGGATACGGTCGATAGCTGCCGAATATAGGGTCAGTCCAATGATGAAAAACCCGGAAATAATGGCAAACACCAATAGAGTACCTATACTTATCGCAATGCCTGTAGTGCTTAGAATGGTGATTTTGGTCTCTTGTGAAAATGCTGAAGGTATCCAAGCCCTCACCCCATAGATCATCGAATTTACTTCATCCCGGATCTTTATTGGATCCTGTCCCGGATCCAGATAAATCAATGCGGCACTGACTTTGGTGGGACTGAAATTCCCCAAGTACCTGGCACGCTCCATTGAAGTGAGCAAATATTGGGCACCAAAGCCGCGAAATCCCCTTGTTGCCGCTCCGAAAAAGACCCGATTTCCACCTATCTCGAAATTAGTCCCCAAGTCGGCTCCTCCAAAGGCAGGTCGGTCGTAAACATCAAAGGCTACCGATCCTTCGGTCGTAAGGTCTCCAAAGCTGCCCTTCTCCAGCGTTGTCGGTCCTCCTTTGGCTTCGGGCAATTGGACACCGATCAGTTGTACGCCTGCGGCAGTGCCATCATCAAACCTGGCTGACGCCCCCGCAATGACCAGCGGATAGGCCTTAGCGACACCTGGTATACTTTCTACCTGCCGGAGGACGCGGATATCTATGGGAATAAGCGCATTGACATTTTTGGTAGAATTGTCGACCACCCAGAGGGCAGCATCTGATTGGTCCACCAGTCTGGACATGGAGTCTGTAAGAAATAAAAAGATGCCTGTCTGCTGGGCCACCAGAAAAGTACTTATAATGATACCCATGAGGGCACCAAAGCTTTTGGCCTTGTCAAAAAGGATAAACTTAAGCGCAGTCTTAAACATAAAAACTTAATTTCCTGAAATATCGATCACACATTCCACCCTGGTATTGTAAAGGAGGTCATCTGCATTGTCCAGGACAATTCTTACTTCCCTTACCCTACGGTCCTCTGATTCGCCGGCATTTTCAGTGAAGAGTGACTTTTGCTTGAGGTAAGCCCCTACAGAAACCACTTTTCCATTGGCCAGTTTTTCGGTCTCTCCAAATAACCGTACGTAGGCAGGCTGTCCCACCGCCACCTTGGTAGCAAATAATTCATCAACTTCACAAATGGCCGAAGTAGGACTATTGGGTGCAAAGTCGCCAATGGCAACTCCTCCACTCACGGCATCCCCTTCAATGACATCCAACCTGAGCATTCTGCCATCCAGAGGTGCTATAATAAATTTCTGATTGAGTGTTGCTTCTGCCTCTTGGATTCCTGCTTGAAGTTCCGCAAGCTTTCGCTGATTGAGGATGACTATCTGGTTGAGTTGATCTACCTGTAATTTTTGCCGCAGAAAAGCACTTTCAGCATCATCAAGTGTTTGTTGGGTTTCAGCCTGGTTTTTCGTTAAGGAACGAAGCCTCTCCTGGGTTTTTGACTGATTATTCAGGTTTATTTTGGCCTGCTCCATGGAGAGTTGGTCGGATTTGATCTGAGCCAGTTGGGTTTGGTATTGCCCTTTGGCAAGTTGTAATTGGGCGGTCTCTATTTCATGGCGAAGAGTTACAATTACCGCTCCTTTTTTGGCCGAATCTCCTTCCTCTATACGTATTTCAGAGATAATTCCGCTCACTTCACCAGCCAGTGCCACGATCTGGGATGCTGGCTCTATCCTTCCCAAAGCTACCACTTCCGTGATGGCTAAAGGAGTAACAGGCGTTGCTTCGCTTGCAGACTTTTCTTCTTCACCACAGGCGGCAAACAACAAAAGGCATAGTAAAATTCTATGGTTCATAAGGTGTTTTTTCAGTGGAATTCATCAGAAGGTGGCTGGTCGGTAATTCTTCCCTCATCTACATAGATGATTCGATCAGCAAATGGACGCAATCTCGTATCATGCGTTACCACAGCCACGGCTTTACCGCTGTTGGCCAGTTCCTTTAATTCCTCCATAACGATTTGAACACTCTTTGCATCCAGCGAGGCCGTGGGCTCATCGCACAATAGAAGCGGCGCATCGGTAACCAAGGCCCTGGCAATACTTACCCGCTGCTGTTGTCCACCTGACAGTTGCTTGGGAAGGTTTTTTGCGCGGTCAGACATGCCCACCCTGTCTAATGCTTCCATTGCTTTTTTCCGTGCAAATTTTTTATCCTTTCCCATTAGCTGTAGTGGCGTCATCACATTTTCCAGCGCATTCAGAGGAGCGATCAGGTTAAAATTTTGGAATACAAACCCGATGCTATTCAGTCTCAGGTGGGCAAGTTCATTTTCGTTCATGGCACTTGCCTCCTTGTTATGTACCATTACTTTGCCCTGTGAGGGATAAATAACACAGCCAATCAGCGACAATAAAGTGGTTTTTCCGCTTCCGGAAGGACCGATGATAAGGAGCAGTTCTCCAGCATAAACCTGAAAATCGGAGGGGTATAGCGCTACAATTTCCGAGTCACCCGTTTTATATACTTTTCCTGCCTGTCGGACTTCTGCTACTGTGGTTTGTTGCATAAATTTAGAATCACTACAGGATAACTAGGCAAAATAAAATAATGAAATCGGTTATGGCGCAAGGCACATTGTTTATAGGCGATTAGTCAACAATGAATTAATATAATTGGTTGCAGATTTTGTCGCTGAAAATCCAACTGATTTCAAAGCGTACAATTAAACTACAAATCCAAGAAACGACTTTAATATTTCAACACACGGTATTATAAAATTGCCAAGCTATTTTCCCTATGGGTGGAGGTAATTAAATTTTGTAAAATTTATAATCCTCTTTTCAGGTTTTTTAATGATTAAGGCTATATTGTTGTTTTATAAACCTAGCGTGTTAAGTAAAATGAACCCAAAAATCCGATGGTATATTTTAGCAATGGTATTCATTGCTACCGGCCTAAACTTTTTGGACAGGCAGGTTCTGTCCATGACCATCATTAAAATTCAGGACGAACTCTCTATTTCAGATGTACAGTATGGTTGGGTGAACACCGGTTTTTTGGTGAGCTATGCCTTGATGTTTACCATAGGCGGTCGACTAATCGATAAATTCGGGGGCAAAAAGGGACTCGGCTTTTCCGTGGGGCTTTGGTCTTTTGCAAGTGTACTACATGGGATCATGACCAATTTTTCCCAATTACTTGGTTTTCGGTTTTTACTGGGCGTGGGCGAAGGGGCATGTTTTCCGGGAGCTGCTAAGACAGTGTATGAGTGGTTTGACAAAAAAGAGCGGGCCCTGGCCAACGGAATAGCTATCGGAGGGGCAGCAATTGGTGCAGTAGCCGCGCCGCCCTTGACCATTTTGATTGCCGGTGAATATGGGTGGCGCTGGAGTTTTGTCATTCCGGGAGTAATTGGGTTGGTCTGGGTAGTATTCTGGTTTAGCCAATCCTGGAAAAAGAGCCTGCATGCAAGAGAGGCAAAAGCATTGGCTGCAACCAGTGAACCCGTAGTGCAAATTTCTCTGAAAAGGTTACTGAAAAACAAAACCGTTCAGGTATTTATTCTGATCAGGTTTCTGTTGGACCCGGTATTTTACTTTTTGATGTTTTGGGTACCAAAATACCTTAACCAGGAGCGGGAATTATCTTTCGAACGAATCGGGGAATTATTTTGGATTCCCTTTTTAGCCTTAGGCCTTTCCAATATTCTAGGCGGTTGGTGTTCAGATAAATTGGTTGCCAATAATTTCAGTATCAATGCCGCCAGAAAGTGGGTGATGGGTTTTGCTGCAGCTTTGACATTGGTGGCCCCTTTTATTTCCAGGGTTTCTACCGTAGAAGTAGCCATCTTACTTATGTCCTTGATGATGCTTGCCCATGGTTTTTGGATTACGAATTACATTACGGCTATAGCAGATGTTTTTGGTAAATATGCTACCTCTTCAGTGGTGGGATTGTCCGGGACTGCGGGGGCCATTTCCGGGATGATCATCAATCCATTTATTGGCTGGATTGCCCAAAACTATTCCTATGGGCCACTTTGGCTGGTTTCCGGCATCATGTATCCGTTGGCATTTATCATTTTGATGGTATTTATCCCAAAAATCAAAACAATCGAATTCAGTAAATAAACCATGTATACACAATAGACAAGCACTGTCTTGTTAAATAACCATAATGCGTTAAGAAAAATAAAAAATAGTAAACTCAATAAAATGAAGGCAACTAATGGAAGCGTAGACCCTGTTGAGGGCAAGTACAAGATCGAAAGAAGGGAATCATCATTACCCAGAATCGGCGTTTTTGGCGTAGGTTATTTCAAATACTGGGCTCAGTTTGAGGGGCTTCTGGAAGACCTATTGGCGAAGCAAAAAATTCTTTTGGAGAAAATTGAGAAGAACAGGGCAGAGGTAATTGATTTTGGTTTGGTGGATGATGCCCAATCTGCCTATGACCTGGTACCGCGCCTTCAGGCTGCAAACCTGGACCTGATATTTTGTGACATGCTTACCTATGCCACCTCAAGTACTTTTGGAGTAATCATAAAAAACATCAATGTGCCGATTGTTCTGGTAGCCCTGCAGCCGGACAAGGCGATGGATTACAGCAGAGCCTCCACCTATATGCAGCTTTACAACGATGATGTATGCTCCTTGCCTGAGTTTGCCGGGGTAGCTGTGCGGATGGGCAAAAAAATACCTGATGTCATCATAGGCACCTTACATGACGATCCTGAATCGGAACTCATGCTCGGTGAGTATTGCCGCATAGCCAATGTATTGCATGGGCTGAAAACTGCCAGGATTGGCCATATAGGTCACCCTATCGAAGCGATGCTGGACATGCATACGGATTCCACTATGCTTACCGCCCATTTTGGGGTGCATATCGTACAGTGCGAAGCCAATGAAATAGTTGGTAATTATTCCAAGCATGTTTCAGCCGCTGAGTTGGAGGAGGAAGAGGATCGGATTTTATCTTTTTTCGATACCCCTGACCCTGTTTCTGACCCCATTTCTGAGAAGTTAAAAAGGGAGGATCTAAAGGTGGCAGCCGGGGTTTCTGTGGCTTTAATGAAGTTTGTGGCGGATAGAAATCTTGACGGACTGGCTTACTATTACAACGGTGAAGACCATAGCGAAACCCAACTGGTGATGTCCAATCTCATTGTTGGCAATTCGCTGTTAACGAGTTCGGGCTTTCCCATGTGCGGGGAGTCTGACTTGAAATGCTGTATGGCCATGTTTATCATGGATCGCTTTGGCATGGGCGGGAGTTTTGCGGAGTTCCATCCGGTAGATTTCAAAGAGAACTTTATTTTGGTGGGGCATGATGGACCCCATAATCTCTCCATAGCCCAGGGAAAACCTGTCCTCAGAAGTTTGAAAAAGTACCACGGTAAACCAGGATTTGGCGCCGGGGTAGAATTCAAAATTAAGGAAGGCCCCATCACCATGCTAAGTATCAGTTCCAATTATGAAGGCAAATTCAAGTTTGTCATTGCGGAAGGCGAATCGGTAGAAGGCCCCATACCACCCACCGGCAATACCAATACCAGGGGATTTTTCAAACCGGATGTACGCACTTTTCTTACCAACTGGATCAAAGAAGGGCCAACCCATCACTTTGCCTTGGGAATAGGACATCATGCCAAAAGCATTCAGAAAATAGCCAATTATCTAAATATCGAATCTGTAATAGTAGTATAACCAAATAATAACCTAAATAAATTGACCATGAAAACACGTTTCAGAAACTGTTGTATTTTCATGGTAATATAGAAGATGGATAAATAGAAACGATGAGAAAATTAACAAATTTACCCTTGCAATATGCACTATCAATTCTCTTTGGTCTCTTGACCCTGACAAGCTGCCAAGATGATCAAAAACTGGAAAATAAAGAAAGGCCAAATGTGTTGATCATTCTTACCGATCAGCATACCAACGATGCCCTGAGTTATTCGGGTAATCCGCACCTGAATACTCCGGCGATGGACCAATTGGCGGCTGAAGGGACTTTTTTCACAGCCTCCTATTGTACCTCTCCCGTATGTGGACCCGCGAGAAGCAGTCTGATTACCGGGCGGATGCCCCATGAAACAGGCGTGGTGTGGAACTCCACCCATATCCGTTCGGATGTACCCACCATCGGCCATATTTTTAAAGAATCTGGCTACCAGACAGCCTGGGTGGGAAAATGGCACCTCCCGGAATCCTATCCCGCAAAATCCGAGATGGATTCAGTGGCCGGATTTTCAGTAATTCCTTTCCAGTCGTCAAAGCCGGAATGGGACCTTGGCGAAGATACCGATGGGCCGATAGCCGATGCGGCAGTAAATTACATCAATAACTATAAGGATGATCAACCTTTTTTACTGGCCGTATCGCTGCACAATCCACATGACATCTGCCATGTACCCAGAAGACCTGATGAGTACGCCAAAGCACACGAACTGGAAGGTTTGCCTCCTTTACCCAATAATTTTGAAATCGACCCCAACGAACCCCAATTTCTTCAGGAAAAACGCCTGATGGACCATTATGGGGACGAATTGTTGCTGACCAAAGATTACACACCGGAAGACTGGCAGGCTTATTTGTACCATTATTACCGCTTTACCGAGATGGTCGATAAAGAAATTGGTAAAATCCTGCAAGCCCTGAAAGACAAGGGCCTCGATGAAAATACAATCGTAGTGCTGACCAGTGAACACGGAGACGGAGGGACAGCGCACAAATGGGCGGCAAAACTCAGTTTGTATGAAGAAGCTGCCACTGTCCCTTTTATTATCCGATACAAGGGACATGTGCCCTCCGAAAATATCGACCGGAACCAATTGGTCTCAGGAATTGACCTGGCACCCACTATTGTCGATTACGCCGGTATTTCTACTTCCGCCACATTTACCGGCAAAAGCCTTAAGCCCGTATTGGAAAACCCCGGCGAAAGGCTAAGGGAATATTTGGTGGTGCAGCTTGCAGACGACAAATTGGATTCCAGCAGACAGGCCAGGTTGATCCGAAATGACAGGTATAAATATAATTTGTACAATCAGGGAGCTCGAAACGAACAATTGTTTGACTTGTGGAAAGATCCGGGAGAGCAGTATAACCTTGCATATATATCTGATTACCAATCCATAAAAAGTGAGCTGCATACCGCATTGGATGAATGGATAGCGGCCACAGGGGATGATTTTTATGAGTGGAAACCATTGCCCAACAGCAGCCAAAAATAGGCATCCTATTGATTTCAGAAAATTATCAGAAAAGCCATCA
>JBBQXZ010000062.1:0-20640 GCA_038209145.1 Cytophagales bacterium
TGGTTCGACTCCGCTTAGCCCCCCTAAATCCCCCCTCTAGGGGGGACTTTAAATTCCGTCTTTAAACGAATTTCGCTCACATGACGCAATCGATCGCCCTCCCCTAAAGGGTGAGGGAAGGGGTGAGGCAGTTACGGAGCAAGGTTATTAAATCGTGACACCATACCAACCGGAGCCTGGTTTTGGCGATAAAGGTTGGATGTAATTGACATCTTTCCGGCCAAAACGGGGGAATGAGGATTTCATTTTTTACAGGGGTTGAAACCCAGGGCTATTAAATCGGTTACCCCGCCGGGGTTTTTTGGGACATAACCATCCGGCTAGAAAGAACCAGCGTCTCGCCTGACGGTATCGATCGCCCTCTCCTAGAGTTGCAAATCCCGTAGAACGTAGTGGTTCGACTCCGCTTAGCCCCCCTAAGTCCCCCCTCTAGGGGGGACTTTAAATTCCGTCTTTAAACGAATTTCGCTCACACGACACAATCGATCGCCCTCTCCTAGCGTTGCAAATCCCGCAGAGCGTAGCGGTTGCGGGAGAGGGAAGGGGTGAGGCAGTTACGGAGCAAGGTTATTAAATCGTGACACCATACCAACCGGAGCCTGGTTTTGGCGATAAAGGTTGGATGTAATTGATATCTTTCCGGCCAAAACGGGGGAATGAGGTTTTCATTTTTTACAGGGGTTGAAACCCAGGGCTATTAAATCGGTCACCCCTCTGGGGTTTTTTGGGACGTAACAATCCAGTCCGAAAGAACCAACGTCTCGCCTGACGGTATCGATCGCCCTCCCCTACAGGGTGAGGGAAGGGGTGGGGCAGTTACGGAGCAAGGCTATTAAATCGGACACCCCTCTGGGGTTTTTTGGGACATAACAATCCAGTCCGAAAGAACCAACGTCTCGCCTGACGGTATCGATCGCCCTCCATCTGTAGTCGAAGATCCCGCAGAGCGAAGCGGTTGCGGGAGGGTAGGAAAGGGGTGGGGCAGTTACGGAGCAAGGCTATTAAATCGTCCACCCCTCTGGGGTTTTTTGGGACGTAACCATCCGGCTAGAAAGAACCAGCCCCGAGCAAAGTAGAGATTCGGGGACAAAAAGACCATGGAGCCATAATGGTCAAAAATGATTCATGGTCGAGTTAATGGTGAGTCATTTAATGAAAGTTGATATCGGGCAAGAGCCTAATTCACCTATCTTATTTAAATCAGCTTTTCCACATCCTTTACCCTGTTTTTATAGATATCACTCACCTTTTCCATATTCTGCCTTAGATAGCTCTGGGCAGATGGATAATCTGTCCAAATTTCCCGAAGGGTGTTTGCGAGCTGACTTCCTTGGGTATCCTCAATCTCAAAGATCCAGTCGTCAAAGCCCAAGTCATAATACATCTGACCCTTGATGGTGTCTTCGGGTTGACGGAGGTAAAAAAATGGGGTGCCATTGACTGCCGCAATTATCGGAGAGTGACATTCAAAACTCAACACAGCAAGGGCTTTGGTATATATGGAAGCAGCCTCATCGGGCAACCAATAGCCTCTTTTGAGGACATATGGTTTTACATCTTCGGGTAGCGGATCAATAAGCAGTTCGTCCATAATCCCTACCTGATAAGTCATTTCAGGACAGACCAAGACTTTATTGCCGGTTTCCCTTACATAGGCAATCATCGCCTCTCTCAACTTGGCGTGGTCCTCTTCTTTTTTTAGGGCATTGACTGTTTCTACTTCTTTGACTTTATCATCGGACCAGCTGTTGTTGTTGGGGTTGAATTGGTGATAGGGTGTATACCGTAACCTGGGAATGGCACAGATAAATTTCTTGGCCTCCAGTCCATGGTCCTCTAAAAATTTATTTCCCAATTCATCATTGCGGATGGTCATATTAAACGTAGCATCCGGGGCAAACTGGACATGGTCTCCTTCGATCCCCGCTCTTTTGAGATGATCGATGGAAAGTGTCTCCCGGGTATAAATGAAGGCTGCTTTTTTGAGTATGCTGGTGTGGTATTCACTCGGATTTTGGAGGGTCGTGCCAAATACTCCGAAAGGCTTTTGGGTGTTTTTCATCCAAAAAGCCAAATGATCCGCTCCTACCAATAGGGGTCCCGATCCATGGATCATAAGGTCAGATTTCTCCAAAGCAGCGTGAATTTCCGGATTATCCACATTGCTATCGGTATCTACATTACCATAAATGATATCCACCTTGGGAAAATTCTTGTTCAGAAGGGTGCCAACCTCTTCGCCTTTACTCTTTTTCCAAAGGATGATCTTGGCTTCCGGAAGGTAGGTTTGCAATACGTTTAATAGTCCCGGCGTATGTCCAATGTCTCCGATATTCACATCCTGCCACCCAGAAACAAGTAAAATGGTAGGGTTATTTTTTGCGGAACAGCTGAGTAGCATGTTGGAAAAAAGGAGGCATGACGTTAGCAATCCGGTTTTTTTTAAAAATAGACGTCGTTGATGGCTAGTAACTTGCATGATTACTTATGGTTAAGGTTTTTATAAAATTAATTGGTGACTTTCACAATCAACGATCTCCTGAAGTCAGGTAATTTGAGATGTTTCGATTTATTTGCTGATGTCCACTTACCTGTCCAAGGATCATATAATTCTATCCCCCTGATGCGCTGATGATTCGTTAGACTTGTTAAATTTAGTTCAATTCCTTTCAGGATCAGGGGCTCCACTCCGTTTACCAGTTCATTTTCCCAGTCGTTATATATATCCCGACACCAAAGGAGCGTATGTTCCGTTCCTGACAGGACATATATCCTTAGTGATTCGTGGTCCATTTGAGAAACAACAAACTTTTCCTTTACGGGGTCAATTCCCTTGATCGCTTTGCCAAATCGCTGGATATGGTACCATAAGTCGTTTTTATCTACATAACTATCCCAATGCCAGGCATGTCCCGGACCCGCTGCGCCGCTGAAGAAAGGCGCAAAAAGCATGTCGTGAAAGAGCATGCCTTCCTTGTCGGCGGCATAGACTTCAATTGGCCCGGTATGTTTTGGCTTTACACCTCCAACTTCTGCCAATAGCATTGGCTTGTTAACCCCATAGGAACGAAGTTCTGAAATGGCATCACTTGCCAACAGATCCATGGGACCTTTGCAGATGTCAAGTGACGCTCCCAAATCAAGGTAGCGGTGGATTTGCGCTACATCATTGGATGCAAGGCGATTGATATACCGGTAATCTTCCCTCGGGTTATTGCTGTCAAAACTCCCCAAACTCTGCATGACCATATTTTTGGGGAAAAGTTCCCGGACCTTGGGAAGCATATCATCATTCCAATCCCTTAACCCCCCGCTTTCGATGGCATTCATTTCATTCCACAATTCCCATCCAAAAATTGCGGGATGATCTCCAAATCGGGATTTCAAAACACTAAGTCTATTGAGATACGCTTGATGCCCCAGTTCAGAATTAATGAAATCGTCCATGTCCGCAAAGGGGCCGCCGTTTTCTTTGTAGTACTGTGACTTGGTGAAAAAGCCCTTCTCAGGCGCTATAATTCTAAAACTTTCGATACACAATTTCAACTTGATATGGTATCTGACTGCCATCTCCAAAATTCTTTCAAGGTTGGAAAAATTGGCTTCGTCTACCTTCCCATATTCCAATTCAATTTCATGTTGGGGATAGTTGAGCCAGATTCGTGCAAAGTTTCCTCCGTTTTCAGAAAGCTTTCTGAAGTAAGTTTCCATGACATCCATATCCCTGGCCCAGCATAAATTGAGTCCGTTTGGAATGTATGTTTCTCCATTGCTCAGCTCAAAATAATAGGGGTTTTCCTCACTTACCCTGACAAAAGATTCTTGGAAAGATGCACTTTCGGACGATTGGCCCCAAGTGCAAGAGACAAATCCGAAAAGGAAAAGAAAGATGAGTCCAGCTTTTTGGGTCATGTTAGAAATGTTTTTTAGCGGGTAGTTCACATTGGGTTAAATATACTTCCGTTTTCCTGGATTTGAGGTAGTTCAAAATCTACAAGTAAGCCAACTTCACGAGTGATCAATACCAAGAAAACTTTTTTATTAGCATGGAATTTAAGTGTTTTTCATGGGATTTTTATTTACTCTACTCCACGGGTGTTTTGTACTGCGCCTCTGTCGATTCCCCTGTCTTTCTGCCTTATGTTTCCGATCAAATCAGATTTCTGAAATTTTTCCTCCGTTCCTGATCCAATCCCAAGGCTGTTTTTCCGAATTCCGAAATCCCCCTTGTCCAAATCCAATTGCACATCTACGAAAAATGGATCCGCCACAATATCATTTTCTCCCTTAAAAACAGATTGGTCTTTGGGATACAGGTTGTAGTCCCAGACAATGTCTACGTTCTTATTGTCGGATGTAACTTTGCCACTAGGCCTTGGGACAATAATATTGTTCAAAATCACGATGTCCTCCGATCTGTTGGGGAAAAGTTCCTGGTAATTCACGACCTGCCCATTCCAGTAGGTCGTATTGTTGATGATATCCACATGTTTGGTCCGAAAGGTATGTATACCCGATCCCCCATTGTAGGCACTTAGGTTATTGGCTATCAAAGCACGCCCCTTCCATTCCGGACGCAACACCGGCTTTTCATCGTCAGTTTTGGACTTTTGATTAATTTCCGCATCGGCATTTGGATTGGTAGCTCCTTGACCCGGTGTTAGGTCTGTAACGTCAAGTATGATTCCGTTGCCATCACTCAACTTTCCGGTTACGGTCCAGGGCACCAGGGTCTTGTTGTTCCAGACCTTGTTTCGTTGAACTATAATATGATATCCGGGTTCATCATCAAATGCCCAGTTATTCAGCGTAGTTATTCCAGAACCCGCATATCTCATAAACCATGCATTTTCAAAAACAATACAGTCTTCGATAGTGATATAATCTGCTTCCAATGCGGTAATCCCGCCCCCTGGACATTTTCCTACGGTACAGTTTCTGATGATTACATGATGTGGTTTTTCGGTTGGCTTGTTTTTCCTTCCTTCAACTAAAATCCCATTTGAATTGTAATATGGATTGGGGGTTGGGTTTTTTGCATCTTCAAGGGCTTCAATTAATGTGATTGAATCATTATTTCCCAGCACAGAAATTCCGTCAATGACGTGGTAAGAGCCGTTAATCTCAATCCCAGCCCATCCTGACGGGTTGATGATGGGTTTGTTTCCTGGTATGGCTTTCCACGTAATCCAGGCGTCTGGAGTCCCGGACTTTTCAATTTTCAATACAGGAGCACTATCCGTTTTTTCATCATTGGTATAAATCCCGTCACCCAAGAAAACCGTATCTCCCGGCCCTACCAGGGTAGAAACTTTCTTTAAACTTTTCAATGCGGTTTTTTCCGTGAGCCCATCATTTGCATCATCTCCTGAAGGGAGAACGTACCAGTATTTTGCCGGATCATTTTTATCGACATGTGACTGATGCGTAATGGGATTGGAATATAAATCTGCTGAATAGGAACCAGTTGAATGGCAAAAAATCCCGCCGGAAGCAAAGAATAGTACAAAGGGGAAAATAATATAAATTATATAATGCATCTATAGGCTGTTATAAATTAATCAAATAGAAATGAAGTTGGTATCAGAGAAGTGAACTTCCCTTGATACCAACTTAGAGGCAAATAGGTTTGATAGATAAAGTTTTGACTTAGGATCTTTATTAATCCATATTTGAATCCTCCAGAAGAAATCTGGGATCAATTAGAACCAAGAGCGTACTTAATGCTGGATTAGTTGGGACTTGTTCACTTGAAATACCAATGGCAAACCCATACATTGCTTCCGGATTCTGGAAAACAGCACTCAAATTAACACGCAAATTGATGGTTTCCAGAGCAATGCCCCTATTTAACTGTACCGAATTCGGATATTCCAGGGCACTTTGCGGTAGTACCTGTAAATTAGGAATAGATAAGGCAGCCAAGGTATCTAGATTTAAATCAACAGCTACAAGGACTTCATCAAGCCTTCCTATTCCTGAACGGTATATGCCGATTGGAATAGTTAGTTGGTTACTTTCTATTGTAAATCTGGGACTGCTGGACTCATCCATCGCCGAAATAGTCAAAATGCCGTTGTTGGCCAAGGGAAGGTAAATCACCGAATCCGGGTAATCTCCTTCTACGATATCTTCGTGTATACAGGAACTTGATACACCTATTAGTAAGCTAAATAGGATTGCCTTCAGAATACTTTTATGGGATTGAAACATGGTTGATTGAAGTTGAAATGATTGATAAATTACCACCCGGGATTTTGACGGATATTGGGAGAAATAAGTATTTCCTCCAGCGGAATTGGATACAGGTACATGTTGGCATCGAAAACTCTATTTTCAGAAATGAAAGGCGTGTACGAAAATCCCCCGGCTTCTAAGCGGGTTACTTCAACCCCCTGCAAGGGGCTGTCCAAAATTTCTTCAGCCACCATCCATCGCCTCAAATCCCATCTTCGATGGTCTTCAAAAGCCAATTCAACTCTTCGTTCATGTCTTATTCTATTCCTCATCTCATCTTGGTCAAGACCTTGGGGAATGCGAGGCATATTAATGCCTGGCCGCCGACGAACCATGTTGATGTAGGCCAATATTTCTGGATTTCCCGGATTATATTCGTTTAAAGCTTCCGCATAACTGAGGTAAGTATCCGCCAATCTGAAAATGTGCCATGATTTAACGCTTGTCCCTCCCTGTAGTAGATTTAGGTTTTCGTTGACATATTTCTTGAGGTAATAGCCTGTTCTCGTCGCATTCACCACGCCTGGCCCATCCCGACCTCCAGACCAAATTTCAACATTTCTACCCTTATACCAGGAGTTGTTCAAAATCACACTCAACCCCAACCGTGGATCACGGTTACTATAGGGGTTATTGGCGTGTGAAGGATTGTTCCAATCAAATGGCTCTGTCTGCGTACTGCTTACCACTACTTCATAGGCATCCACCAAACCTTGTGAAGGTGTCGTTCCACTGTTACCCAAATCATACCCTATGGGATAATTGGCTACCTCAAATTCGCTCGATGAAGAATTTCTACGGGTAAAAATTATCTCGGAAAATGTGAAACTATTATTGATAAAGAGATTTCTATAATTATTGTGCAGTGCATAAACGGACAAGTCAATTACTTCTTTGGCTGCATCGGCAGCTTCTTTCCACCTTGCTTGCCGATCACCATTTAACGCAATTAATTCAGATCTGTCATATCCGCCAGCCCAGGCCGGGTTATTAAATAGTTCACTGGCTGCCAATAGCAACGTTTTTGCTTTCAGGGACAGTACCGCCCCTTTTGTCGCTCTTCCCATCTCCAAATTTGGATAAGTGACCGGCAAAGATGCCGCTGCTAGGTCACACTCGCTGATAATGTAATTAATACATTCAAGAAGTGTATTTCTTTCAATTGACCCAAAATCGTGATCCAAGTCAAGACTTTCAGAAATGATAGGCACTCCCCCATACCGTTTGATGAGTTCAAAATAAAAATAGGCCCTTAAAAACCGCGCTTCATTTTTCCATCTTGTAATTTCAGCCAACCGGGTTTCATAAACAGATTGGGCAGAGGGAGCAGGGTTCAATCTATACTCATCCAAATTGATGCTGTCCGAAGATTCGAGAAATTGGGTAGCCTTTCTGATTCCCCGGTAAAGTCCTCCCCATAAATTGTCGGGGTTATCCACCGAATTCCAGGAACCGTTGTTCAGCCGGTGCACGGCAGATGTTTCCAAGGTATGGGTGGCTTCGTCCGAATTGGCAGCAGCCATTGCACCATCTATTTGCAAATAACCGCCAGGAATATCTGTGTAAATGGAGTTTACACGCGCAAGAGAATTGTCGTACGTTGTTTTGGCTTGTGATTCGGTAAACTCTGTTGTTAGTTCCCGTTCCATGTCTATGCATGAAACTGAAATGAAAAACAATGAACCTATATATAGTAAATTTTTCATAATTTCCTTTTTACAAATTCTAATTAAAACTGAAAACTGGCACCTAGACTTAAGGTTCTCATGGCTGGATACCCAAAACCTGTTTCCGGGTCTCTGTATCCATCCATTCTATCCAGAGAAAATAAATTAGTTCCATTTACAAATAACCTGGCGCTGGTGATGCGTAATCTTTCTGACATTGACTCAGATAAAGAATACCCAAATTCCAAATTTCGCATTTTCATAAAGGTTCCATCTCTTTGCCAGAAGGAGGAGAATCGGTAATTGTTCAGGTTGTTTGAGGCAGATAATCTTGGATAGGTGGCTGATCCAGCGGTTTCAGGGGTCCATCTGTCGAGAGCCATGGCAGGTGCTTGGCCATTATTTTGGAAAGCATGAAAATTAAGCCCTCCCAAATAAACGGAATTCCCGGTCACCCCTTGCAACATGAAATTCATGTCAAAGCCTTTGAATTTCAGTCCAGACTGAAAGCTGAAAGTGGTCGTTGGCAATCCCGGTTTCCCTACTGGAGCGACATCATTTTGATCTACTACCCCATCTTGGTTCATATCCTCATACCTGACATCGCCGGGTTTTACGGGTGCAAAAAGGTGGGCAGGACTTGAATCAATTTCTGCCTGACTTGCAAACAGTCCAACTGCACGAAGCCCAAAGGGTTGGTCTAGGGGCATCCCAGTCCTGTTTTGGTAATCAAAAGGACGGAGTTGTTCTGACATAAACACAATTTCATTTTGTGCATACCAGGTGTTGGCCTCCACAAAGTAGGAGAATTTGGCTGATGGTTTACTGGTATATCTCAGGGTCATTTCTCCACCCCTATTTCTCATCTCACCTTCATTCAAAAGCGGTCTGACAACTCCTGAATATTGTGGAATCGTCCTGTTTGGTGTAGCTAAAATGTCGAATCGATTATGATCAAATACATCAACAATCAAATCAAATCGGTCGAAAAGCGTCATTTCAAAACCAACGTTAAATCTGCTTTCTTTCTCCCAAGTAACCCCAGGATTCGCAAGAGGACCTTCAGCTATTCCGGAGACTACATTATTTGTGTTACCCAGGTAGTACGATGCGGTATACGGAAATCTCTGGTCAAAAAGGAACCTGTTAGGGCCTCCCTCAGAAATCCTGTTATTTCCTACCAATCCGTAAGAAGACCTGAGTTTCAAAAACGATACCGTTGGGTTATTTTTCAAAAATGATTCTTGACTAACAATCCACCCCAAGGATCCAGCTGGAAAAAAACCAAACCTACTATCCTTGGCGAAATTTTCCGAACCCATATATCCGAAGGAAAACTCAGCGATATATTTTGCGTCATTGGAATAGGTAAATCTACCGCCTCCACCCACGTGATTAAATGGGAAGCTTAGATTGGCATTTGTGGTCTCACTACTGATGTTGGTGAATGTTTCAGAATGGGCCATCAGCATGCCGTTAAGTCCATGCTTTCCAAACGTTCGGTCGTAGTTCATAAAACCCTGGAATATGACATTTCTCCATTGTTCGGAATCTCCTTCACTACCTACCAAAGAAGTATTCTGACCAAACCTATTATACGTATCTTCTCCTTCGTCATTTCTGGACAAGGCATACCTTTCGTATTGTTTTGACTTTATGGAATAACTTCTAAAATAGTTGTTGAAGGACACAGCTCCGGATATACTCAATCCCCGTGCAATCTGATCCAATTGTTGCGTCAGCTTCAAGGTGGATTGCAGGGTCCGGCCATTGGACAAATGTGATCCTGTCTGCAGCAGGTCACCCAATGGATTTGAAAATGCGGAGGAACCCCCAAAGGAACCGTCAGGATTATAAACAGGAAAGGAATTGGGAGGTAAACTTGACAGGGTATTGAACATTCCTCCGGTTGTTCTTCCCGCTGGATTTGCTTTATTTTCCACAGAACCCCCCAAGATCAAGGTAGCCATAAGTCTATCGGAAATATCTATGTCCACGTTTGATCTAAAATTAAATCTTGAATAGGTGGAATTTGTACTTTCCTCTTCCATATCTCCAGCTTTGATATACAACCCTTCACTACTTATGGAATTTAGTAGTACAAAATACCGTACAGATTCATTTCCCCCTTTGAAATTAAGGTTATAGTTAGCCATGTAAGCTGTGTTCCTCAGGATTTCCTCCTGCCAATTTACATTTGGATATAAGAAAGGGTCGCTTCCAGTCCTATAATTTTCGAGTTCCTCCTCCGAGTAGCGCGGACTACTACCTTCATTGGCCAATCCTTCATTCAATAAACTGGCATAATCGTAAGAACCCAAAAATTTGGGCAATCGTTGGGCGCTGTGAAACCCATGTTGGGTTCTGAAATTCACAACCAAAGGACCCTCATGACCCCGTTTGGTAGTTATCATCAATACGCCATTAGCACCTCTATTCCCAAAAATCGCCGTTGCTGAAGCGTCTTTTAACAATGAAATGGACGCAATTTCCGCTGGAACCAATTGTTCGAAGGAGCTTTCAAATCCATCAACAATAACAAGTATGTCCCTGCCCGGACCAAATGTTCCAACTCCCCGAGAAAACAACCCCGGTGAATCCACTCCCGGTTCACCACTGCCTTGCATCACTGTCAATCCGGGAATCCTTCCATAGAGTGAATTGGCCAGATTCGAGGTAAAGGCATATTGAAGTTCCTCACCCTTTACTTGGGAGATGGAGCTTGTAACCATCCATTTTGGCTGCTGCCCGAAACCTATTGGTTGAATTTCATTCAAGGCAAGCGTATCCTTCACTATGACTTGCCCATAAATCTTATCCGTATGTATCAATAGGATAAGTAGGAGTATATATATATATATGCTATTTTTCATTTTGTTGTTGTTTAATTTTGGGTTTACCAACCAGGGTTCTGAATGATGTAATCCTTATTTATCTCGTTTTGGCTGAACGGATGGAGGTACATATTCCTGTTAAAAGTCCTTGTTTCGAACACATAAGGCTCATACCTGAATTCGGTGCTTCCTGGAATTTGAAAAATCCGCAGACCGTAGAATTCACCTTGCATCACCCCGTTTTCTTCTGCTATCATCCACCTTCTTATATCCCAGAGTCTGTGATCTTCAAAAGCAAGTTCCAAATCCCGTTCATTTCTTACCCGAGACCGGAATTCATCCTGAGAAAGTCCGCCTGGCAAATTTGGCATTCCCGATCTTTCACGAATCATATTCACCGCATCGTAGGCTTCTTTGACAGGCCCTTGCGCTTCATTCAAGGCCTCGGCGAAATTGAGGTAGGCTTCTGCCAATCTAAAAACAATGCCATTTGGCGTGGTTTGGCGGCAGGTGCAGTACTGATCCGGAATCATTTTTTTGAGCCAAGCTCCTCCTACATTTTGGCTGACATGACGGCCTCCTTGGTACGTCTCCAAAATGGGATGCTCTTGATTAAAGTAGCTCCCGTTGTATCCCACCGTTTGGGCAAACCTCGGATCTAGCTCAGCATACATTTCAGTTAGGTTTTCCCCACCATTGGGGTCCCAGTCTTGAGGAGATCCATCCCTTTTTTCGTATTTGCGGACAAAATTATGGATAATTGAGACTCCTGTCCAGGAATTGTCAATAGCCGTTGGGACAAGACCTGCCCAAGGAAACTGCCACCACCCTCTGTTGGGAGCAATTTTGTTTGCCAAAATTATTTCCCTGTTGTCAGGTTGCTCCCAAACATATTTGTAATTGTTTTCAGGGCCCCTGTCTGTCACCAGGCTAAATCCTCCCTCCGCAGCAAAATCTATCACTTCTTTAGCAGCGTTTGCCGCCAATTGCCACCTGTTAATATCCTCATTCCCCAAGCAGATCAGGTTATTGTTTGCCCCAAATTCAAGATAGGGTTGCGAAGTATTGAACAATGGGCTGGCAGCATAAAGCAAAGCCCTTGATTTCATCATTCTAGCTGCTGATTTCGTTGCTCTTCCAGTTTGATTGGAGGGATGGGATTCAGGCAATAAAGCAATTGCCATATCGGCATTTTCAAGGATGAAATCCAATACTTCACTGACCGTATTTCTTGCCACAAAAAAGTCATCCGTCAATTGAAACCGTGCAGCAACTATCGGAACTCCACCATACCGCTTCAACATTTCCAGGTAGTTGAGCCCTCTGATAAAATGCGCTTCACCTTTGACGAGACTTTTATAGGATTCATCCGCATCAGGGACTTCATCCACTCTTTCCAACAAAATATTTGTGTTTCTGATGCTTCTCCAACGCACGTGAAAATAGAAATCCTCCCCTCCTTGGGGGTTGTTGTTGGCATTGATCGAAGCAGTATTCCATCCTTGGGTATGGACAAATGTTACTTCAGACTCTGCCTCATCAGTTATTCCCGCATTCAAGGTAAATGGCCTGGGATTGGGTCTAAATAGCCCTTCATCCATGGGATAGGGGGAGTGGATCCCAAATCTATACGTGGATGCGATGTAAGTATCCAATTGGACTCTGGAAGAAAACAGGACATCTTCGGTGACATCCACCCCCGGTGGCTTTTCCAGAAAATCCGTGAATTCTTCTACGCACGCACTGAAAAGGACAACTAAGATTGGGACAATCAGGTATATATAATTTTTCATGGGAATACAATTTTAAAATTGAAGACTAACACCAATATTTATGGTCCGAACAAGGGGGTATGGCTCATCATTTCCACCTAAGGGGGTATTTTCAGGATCAATACCCGGCAGTAAATTGCTCCAAGTCAGTACATTGTTGCCACTTACGAAAAATCTGCCTGAATTAAGCCCTACTCTGTTTAAAACTCCCGGGCTAAACGTATAACCCGCTTCCACATTCTTCAACCGAATATAGCTGCCGTCTTCCAACCATTTTGTGGAAGTCTGATAGTTATGATTATATAGATTCCCATCTTCGGTTAGTCGGGGAAAACTTATAGGTAAACCCAATTCTTTTCTCTCAAAACTCCAGCTGTCAACCAAATACTCAGGAGCTCCGGAATTTTCGAAGAAGCCCATGCTTTGCCTTCTGTGATACAGGAATGACACATTGCTGGCCCCTTGAAAAAGCACGGAAATATCAAATCCTTTGTAACTACCGCCTATCGACAGCCCAAATATTTTTTCCGGAAAATTGGAATAGCCAATTGGAATTTGATCATCTACGTTGATTATTCCATCACCGTTCGTGTCTTTATATCGAATATCTCCTGGCTGAATCCTGTTGTTGTTCCACTGTGAAATAGGTCTGTTTGCGGTATTTACTTCATCCCACGATTCATAATACCCATCCGCGACAAGTCCAAAATATTGACCTAGCCGTTGGCCAGTTCTCATTTGATACTCATAGGGTCTGTTCACCTCATCCTGAAACTCAATGACGTTGGTGGCAAAGGTGAAGTTTCCCTTGAGCCAAAAACCAACTTCCCCAATCCTATCTGTATAACTGATGTCACCGTCAAACCCGCGGTTTGACATACTTCCAAGATTATACGCGGGAAGGGTTGCTCCAATGATTGCCGGTACGGTATTTAAACTAGAAAGAATATTATTTCTATTCTCATTGAATATATCCGCCGTCACATATATTTTGTTGTTTAGCAAGGACATTTCAATTCCTAAATTCCTTTTAATCGACCTTTCCCAGGTCAAAAGCGGGTTCCCAAGCCTTCCCTCGATTGCAAATCGTTGACCAACATAATTGCTGCCTACAGTTCCAAAATAATACCCGTTATTATTGATGGTGAATGCGGAAGGCCTGTATAAAAACCGTGAGTTGGCATCAAACAAATTACCAACCCGGTCATTACCAACTTGCCCGTAGGAACCGCGGATTTTAAGAAACGAAACAAAATTGTTTTTTGGGAAAAACGACTCTTCTGTCAAAACCCAACCCATTGACATCGCTGGAAAAAACCCAAACCTATTTCCCTCTGCAAAATTTTCCGTACCGTTGTAACCAAAGGTAAATTCAGTCAAATACCTGCCATCATATTCATAAGTTGTCCTACCTACCACACCCTGAAGCGCATTGGGGATAAGAAATGCCAAATTAGGATTAGACAATTTGTTTTGGTTATAATTCACCATGCCCGTGACGTAGTGGTCTCCGAATTCCTTGGCATAATTAATTCCAAATTCGGCATACGTTCTCATGCTTTTTCCGATAGACTGGGCAAAGCCAAATGGCTGTTGCACTCCTTGAGGGACCAAATTAACCGTTCCATCAGGAAGGCGAATCGCATTATAGGTGACGAACCCTCCCCCCCTTCGGTTGACGAGGGTTTCCTCATTGTTATTCTGGTAATTGACCAACCCATAAGCTTTTAGCCCATCCGTAATAAAATCCAACTCATGGTCAAACCTGACAGATCCTTGCAGGTAATTTCTAAAAACCCTGTTGTACCCTTCGCTAAACAACGAACCGACGGGGTTGGAAACTAAACCCAGCCCCGTTAAATTTACAATTTTCCCGTCTATTATACCCGGAGAAGTCAACGGATTTGCCCGTGCAGCAGATTCAATAATTCTGGTTGTAGAACTGTTACTTCCTCGACTTTGCTCTGTTTGTGAGGATATGTCAACTCTTATCTTAAATCTGTCGGTAACGTCAAAGTTGAAATTTGAACGGAAATTGTACCTTCTAAACACCCGGTTGGCATCGAATTCCTCAATATTTGAGGTGTTGTTAAACAATCCTTCTTGGGAAAAATATCCTCCGGAAATGAAATACTTGACTTTTTCGGTTCCACCGCTGATATTCAAATTATGCTGGGTCTGTACGGAAGTGCTTTTGAATAGCAAGTCATACCAATCCGTATTGGGATAAAATATTGGGTCCTCCCCGCTTTCATAGGTTGCAATATCTTCATCAGAAAACCTGGGGTTGAATCCACCGGTGATAAACGAGTCATTACTAAGTGCCTCATTAAACGAGCTGGCATATTGATGGCTGCTCATTTGACGTCTTAAATTCGTAAACGACAATAAGGCGACATTGGAAGAAATGCTTAAAACCGGCTCTCCTACTTTACCACGTTTTGTGGTAATCAGTAACACACCATTGGCACCCCTTACGCCATATACAGCGGTACTGGAGGCATCTTTCAGTATCGTAATATTTTCTATTTCATTGGGATCAATATTATTCCAATTGTCCACTTGGATGCCGTCTACCATGATTAAAGGATCCGCTCCGCCAGCGAACGTGCTGATTCCTCTAATTCGAAGGGCAGACTGATCATTCCCAGGTTCTCCACTCCCCTGAACGGCAAATAACCCTGGCATCCTTCCTACCAAGGCATTACTGATATTGGCAACCGGAGACTGCAACAACTCCTTTGTCTGAACAGAAGAAATCGCACCGGTGACAGATTCTTTCTTTTGGGTCCCAAAACCTACTACCACCACTTCATCAAGCGAATTTGCATCCTCGACCATTCTCACATCAATGATATTCGATGAACCAACTGTCCTTCGTTGGCTCTGATAACCCACAAATGAAAAAACCAATACGGACCCCTCTTCTACATCGAGGGAATATTTCCCCTCCACGTCTGTTACAGTTCCCATATTTGATCCTTCTACAATGATCGTCACACCGGGCATTGACAGCGCATTTTCATCGATGACAGTGCCGGTTATCTTAATTGGGGCAAGCAGTATAGATACTGGTTCCTCCCGAAGGTACCTTTTCGATTTCTGGACGTGGATGTTTTGGTTGATTTGTTTGAATTCAAGACCCGTCTGCTTGGCAATTTCAACCAATACCTGATATATACTTTGATTTTTGTTTGATACGGATATGCGAGGAATATTCCTGACCTCTTTAGTGAGGTAAACAAAATTAAAATCTGAGGCTTGTTCTAATTTAAAAAATGCATCCTGGACCGTACCTTCATTAATGAAGACCTTGACCTGAACATCCTCTATGCTCTTTATTTGGGCATTCCCGTTCCAGGCAAAGAGAAGGCTCATTGTCATACACTGAATACTAAATGCGTAAATGAATAATTTGCTCATGCGTAAAACATGGGTAAGTATAAGACTTTTCATATATTTACATGGTTTATTTTGGCTATTTGTAAATGGTGAGATAAACTGTCATCGGTAATTCTGATTGGCGTCATGAGATCCGATGTAATTGACAAGCCGGAGGTGTTAGAGCACCTTCGGTTTTTTTGTTAAACTTTATGTCATAGGCTTAATTTATTACTTGTTAAAATTTGAATGTGATCCGTACATTATCTTCTTTAATATTATAATCAAGGCCTGCGGTATACCTTAGGCCGTTCATGACGTTCTCAAGCGTTTCGTTTTCAAACTTTCCCGAAAGGTTCAGGCCTGGTTTGGGTTGATTCTCAAAATGAAAAGTAACCCCATACCAATTTTCCAAAATTCGGATAGCCTCGATCAACTCCGTGTCATTGAATACAATCATTTTTTTAGTCCAACCCATTACCAAGTCTTCGTCAAAACGAATTTGCGAATAATCCTTTTGATCTAGGCGGTAGGTTATTGTTTGATTGGGAGCCAAAACGATAGGTTCAATCATTTCGATAGGCACCTCAATGGATACCTTCCCCGTTAGCAAAGAAATAGACATGTTTTCTTGCTGGTAAGCTCTCACATTGAAAGATGTACCTAAGGCCGTTGTTATCACCTCACCTGTATGTACAGAGAAGGGCTTGCCGGGATCGTGGTGCACTTCAAAAAAAGCCTCACCTTCTAAAAATACTTCTCTTTTATCCCCTTTGAAATTTTCATCATAACTTAATCTGCTTCCAGAATTGAGCAAGACCTTCGTTCCATCATTCAATGTAATGCTTGATTTGACACCGGCGGGGGTAGTGAATTCTTTTAGTTTCGAAGATACGATTGGGTCAACCTGCGGAGTTGGCTGACTCCAGTTCCTTGCAAAAAGTCCAATTAAAAGTGAAACCACCAAAATAGCGGCTACCCTCCATAGGCGATTAAAAATTGGAGGCATCCCTTTTTTAGTTTCAGGTTGATTTCTCCCAGAAAGCTGATTGATAGGTACAATTTTGCTCCCTTTTTGGTCATTGTCTTCTTTTTCCGTTTGCCCATCTATCTTTATCCACATCTGCTTAAATTCAGATTCTTGAAGGGGATATTGATTGGAAAAAAACTCCAAAAGCAATTCTCTGGCCACCTCCACATCTTGAAGAGCGGTAGGGTTTTTAATTAAAAATTTCTCCCATACTTTATTTGATTCAGGATTTGGATGCAAAACCCATTTTCTAAATTCAGGATTGAGCACTAAATCTTTTACAGAATTTTTATAAATGTCCATTGAAGTTCGTTTTCATGGACATGTGTCAAAAACCTGTATGATCTATCCTTGTATCGGATAAATAAATTAACTTTTTTTTAATTCAGTGGGGAATTCAAGCAGGACAATCTAACTAATCACGAAAAATAAGATGAAATAAAGGTAATATCTTTTAAGATTACAGATCGCTTTCCAAGTGAGGGTATATACCGATTGTAAGTTGATTCCCATAAGGTTGGAAATTTGCTCGTTGGACAAATTCTCAAAAAATGCATATTGGATCACCTCATATTGCCTTGAAGGTAGCTTTTCCAGTGCCCGAATCAATTTTTGGTTTCCGACATCTTCAACACCAATTGTGAAGTTTCCCATTTCGGCCTCATTCCTAAAATATTGAAAATGATGCTCCTCCGATTGTTCTTTTGATTGTCGCTTCTTCTGGTTAGAAATCTCTTTTTTAATTTTATTAGCCAATGCCCTTAAGACATACATTTTCACATTGTTGACCTCAATGCCGTTTCTCCGGTATCTCCATATTTCAATAAAAAGTTCTTGGATACAATCTTTTACCAAACTCCTGTCATGAACGACCGACAATCCAAAAGACACCAATTCATGGGCAAAAAGCGTATATAATCCTTCCAGTCCAGCCTTGTCACCTTGCTTTATTTTATTCCAGCATTCCTTTTCTTCACCCGATGACGGGCTGTTGGTTGGGTTATTTCTGGTCATTGTTTGGGTTCCAATAATAATTATTGGCTAAAGATAGCAATCAAAATTTTCGATATGCAAAATTTATCTCATTATTTTTTGTCCATAATACATAATCCCTGATTGAAATAATGTAGCATGACAGTTCATTTCTACGTCTAAACAAAAAATCATGATCAACAAAAACTGAAAGCCATGAGACGATTTGTTATTTTGACCCCTGTATTTTTTAACAGAGAACTTTTTCACGCAACCAAGGCAATGGTATCTATATTCCCTAAAGTTGAATCGGAATATCTAAAGATATTATATCAAAAATAAACGATTTTAAACAAAATATATACTGATATTCAACTGGTTAAACCTTAGAGGCCTGGAAGACCTCAAAGGTTTTCACGGAAAATCAATCTCCACCCCATATTTATCCAACAAGCCTGCAAGTCCCGACAGCGAAAACCTGGCTTTGCGGATACGGTTTCTTTCTGGGTCAATGGAAAAATTAACCGCCGTTCTGAAATCCGCACGTTCCAAATTGGTGTCAGAGAAAACGGCTCCTTTTAGGTCACAGGTATCGAAGGAGGCGTTAACCAAATCCGCTTCCGAAAAATCTACCTCCTGAAGTTGGCACGATGTAAATTGAATATTCTTGATCTTCAACTGATAAAAGGAGGAGTGAGCAAGCAAGCAGTTAGAAAATCCCAGCGAAAGCCCAAAAGGATTGCAACTATCCCAACGCATCCCCAGCATTTTGCAGTCGGTAAAAGTTACTTCCTGGAAAGAAGCTTTGGTCGTCTTCACCATACTGAGGTTGCATCCCACAAATTCACAGGTCAAAAAAACACAGGAAGAAAAATCCGCCGCTGAAAAATCACAGGATATGAACCTGCAGTTTTCGTATTCCCCCAAGGGGAATCGACTAAATGTAACCTGGGTATAGGTTTGATCCTCAAAATAGGTTAAATTCATTTGCTATAAAATCAGTTACCAAAAACCTTTTTTCCTCCAATATAGGTACCCAACACCTTAACGTCCCGAATTTCGTTTGCTGGTACCAGCATCAGATCCTTATCCAAGATGACAAAATCAGCCAGTTTGCCGGGTTCAATGATCCCTTTAAGTTGCTCCTCAAAGTTGGCATATGCCGCCCAGATGGTCATTCCTCTAAGTGCTTGTTCCCTGGAAATGCAATTTTCGATTTACATAAAAAAACCATAACCCAAAGAAGAATAAAATAATGCGGAAATTTCATAAGAAATGGGCTGAATTGGTGATAGTGGTTTTTGGGTAGAAATAATCAATTCCGTGGTGAATACGGGTTCCAAAGTTAATTTAAAAATCGAAAAATAAATGTTCTTCCCTTGCCGTGAATAAATATTACATCTAAATTTAATCCTAATGGAATTTAATCCGACATACGACTAGGCAAAAAAAAATCATTTAATATTTCCATACCCAAGCCGCTTATCAAAGCTAAAAGGCAATACCTGAATCAGCTTTGCTTCTGAAAATTCAGCATGCCGGGTATGGATGACAACATTATATTCATCTGGAACGACCGCCGAAGGAACCCGAAGGAGCAGAGATTTCTTCTTGCTGAACCAGGCAGATCCGATCCATTGACAATCACCAAAATCGGAGCCCTGATTCCAGCTTATAGGAAGATCTGACAGGTTAACCTGTGTCACCGAGGAACTGTCGGGCAAATAAATTACCATGGTGCTGTACCTCAAATCATCGCCGCGACCTTTACGGTGTACCATATTTTCCAGGCAGGCCAATGATCGGCTGGCGGAAGCATATATTACCTCTTCGCCTTCCATATTCCAGCGACCTGCAAATCCGGGTGCATAAAGTGTATCCGCATAATTGGTCAATGTAATACGATTCAATTCCATGAATTATACGGCATACCCATAAGCAATGCGCAATAAGGCTTTCTGAACCAAAACGACACCTGTAGAGGTATGGAGAAATGTCATTGGGCTGCGTTGGTCAAAGACATCAGAAGGAGCAGCCAACCAATCTCTAAAGGCCTCCACACTCCCAAAGACTTCCTCTCCCACACCGAATAACTGGGTGATTTTGAGCAGTAGTTCACCGGACAAGGGAGGAAAGTTCCTGCCTTGCTTTCGATAATTGTCTATGGTGCGGGGATCCAATCCCAACAAATTGGCCAAAACTTGCTTTTGAAGTCCCGAATGCTCCAGCAATTGATCAAACTTGCTGACATGCACACCCCTGTCCACCTGATAGACCAGATTAAAATCACTCGCTATATTCTCCATTTCATATCGTATTTACCGAAATGTAAGCATTTTTTCGTTTGGTACAAGAAATTTTGTAAAATATTTTTTCAAAAATAACCTCAGGCATTATTTCCGATATCGATTCTGGTTTCAAATCTAGGATGTCAAATCAACCGTTTTGGGGTTTTGGCGGGAATGGGTTAGCCATCTTGGGGGGGCATGCCGCCAAAACGGGGAGCTTTACGATATTTTTACCCTGGGTTGAAACCCAGGGCTATCAAATCGGCCACTCCGCTGGATTTTTTGGGAAAGGTTGTTTTACGAAAGATTGGTTCTTGGGTGGAATTTACGCAACTTGTTGATAGGGTGTTGTGGTTGCAAATTAAGGTGTAAAAACAATCGAACTCAGGTTACATTTCTGGACTAAACGAGAAATTTTGGTTTAATTTCCGTTTCATTTGAGAAAAAACAGCATCATTT
>JBBQXZ010000063.1:0-20478 GCA_038209145.1 Cytophagales bacterium
GATTCGAAATGCATTGATTCGCCTTTAGGCAACTCAACCACAAATTCTTTAATAAAGGTAGATACGTTGTAGTTTGACACCACTGTACATTCCCATTTCTTGATACCGAAGATCTCTTCGGGTATCCTGATCTTCATGTCTCCTTTTACTTTTACCTGGCATGAAAGTCTCACGTTACCTTGCTGCTCGGCACGGCTAAGGTGACCAACTTCGGTAGGCAAGACTTCTCCTCCACCTTCGTCGATGGTACATTTACACATGGCACATGTTCCTCCTCCCCCACAGGCAGAAGGCAAGAAAATCTTTTTACCGCTCAGTGTGGAAAGCAATGTAGAACCAGCGGAAGCAACCAGCGGGTTTTTTTCATCTCCGTTAATGATAATATTAACATCACCCGAGGCCACAAGCTTGGACTGCGCAAAAAGAAGAATGAATACTAGTAGCAAAATAATTAGGGTAAATGCTACAATCGAGGTAATAATTACTGAACCCATTTAACTATTGTTTTTTCTTTTCAGTACGATAATTACGTTTTATACAGGTGCAAATATATTCATTAATCGTTTAAAGCTTAGAATAAATTCTATTTTTTAATGAAGTACTTTCCCACTCGTTAAACTACTTAATGATTCAATAAGTTTAGCAGCGTATACAATCTGTTCTTCAACTGTCTTCGATCGATGATGAAATCCAAAAATCCATGTTCCAATACGAATTCGGAGCTTTGAAAACCTTTTGGCAGGTCTTTACCTATGGTTTCACGGATGACCCGCGGTCCCGCAAAACCTATTAGCGCTGCTGGTTCGGCGATATTGAAATCCCCCAGCATGGCATAAGATGCCGTGACTCCACCTGTGGTAGGATCTGTCAACAAGGAGATGTATGGCACGCCGGCCTCATCCAAAAGGGCTAGTTTTGCGGAAGTTTTCGCCATTTGCATCAGGCTAAAACCAGCTTCCATCATGCGGGCTCCGCCGGATTTCGAAATCATCAAAAAGGGGATTTTGTGCTTTAGGGCATGGTCAATGGCACGGGCAATTTTCTCTCCGACCACAGAACCCATAGATCCTCCGATAAAATTAAAATCCATGCAGGTAATAACAATATCCAACCCGTTGAGTTTACCTATAGCTGTGCGTGCGGCATCTGTAAGGTTTGTTTTGGCTATGGTTTCAGTGATGCGGGAGGGATAGGATTTAGTGTCGACAAACTTCAGTGGATCTCCCGATTTCATGTCAGCGTCAAGCTCGGTAAAGATATTGTTGTCGAAAAGTATTTCAAAATATTCTTTGGAACCAATTTTTACGTGGTATTCGTCGTCCGGACATACGTAAGAATTATTCTTCAATTCCCTGGTATGAATGATATTCCCCTTCGGCGTTTTATACCAAAGTCCGTCAGGGGTGTCCTTCTTTTCTTCTGTGGAAGTTTTGATTCCAGCATCTTTTCTTTTAAACCAAGCCATATCTCTTACGTTTACACCGGAAGTTTATTTTCGGGATTACAAATTTATGGGTAATATCGATTAAATAAAATTCTAATTCACAAACCATTGATCAAGGTTGGGCAAAGGGTCCTTTTTCTCCAGCTTCTTCTTCCATCAAGACCCTGGTTTTGGGGAGGCATTCGGGATAGTTGGTTTGGATATATTCCAGCATTTTTTCCCGAACCAAACACCTCAAGTCAAACGCCGTTGGACTGTCCACAGCACTCATCAGACATCGCAGTTCCACGGTCCGTTCCCGTACATCGGTCACTTGTAAGACCTGAACCTTCCCATCCCAAAGCGGGGTAGATTCCAGCAGGGATTTGAGATAGTCCTTCAAAGGTGCGACAGGTAGGGTATGGTCCACATATAGAAAAACCGTTCCCCAGATATCCGCGGTGGTTCTTGTCCAGTTTTGGAAGGGCTTTTCCAAAAAGTAGGTGATGGGAAGCACGAGCCTGCGCTGATCCCAGATCCGGACAACGACATAGGTCAGATTAATTTCCTCTATTTTCCCCCATTCCCCTTCTACGACCACCACATCGTCAATTCGTATGGGTTGGGTGAAAGCTATCTGAAAGCCTGCAAGCAGGTTGGCGATAGATTTTTGGGCTGCAAGACCGATAATGATACCCGCTATTCCGGCCGAAGTCAGCATCCCCGCACCTATTTTCCTGGCAGACTCAAAATGCATCAGAATACTTGCTGTGGCAATGACCACCACTACAATGATGAATATTTTCCGGATAAATGCCAATTGGGTGATAATTCTTCTTTCCCGAAGATTATCCGATTTGTCGTAGGCAAAGGTATCCAAGGTATAGTAGCGAAAAACATTAAACCCCTCAATTACTATCCAGCTGAGGTTAATGATGAAAAGTACCGCAAACCAAGGCTGGCTCCGAATGTAATCCATATCTTGCGGCGAAAAATAAGGTTCTGCCAACGGGAATACGACAAAGAACAATCCCCATTTGAGGGAATTGGAAAATCGCTTCATGGCCTGTTCCCCTTTTATACTCCTTGGTTTGTAAAACAACTTGCTCAGCCTTTTGAAAGTAAGGTACAAAACCAGGTGGCTTACTGCCACGGAAGCAACGATTATCAGGATTAAAAGCAATCTTTCATGAGTCATACAAAGAATGTTTTAGTTTTGGGGAAATGAAAATTATATTTTAAGACGTTCAGAGAAGAGAAAATTTCTGTTTACTTTTAAATCTGAATTTTGATTTTATTGCTTCATGGACAGCTCAATCTAAAACAATACCACTACACAATGCAATTAGTATACCTCTTTCTATTTTCCGCCATCGTTTTGTTTGGAGCGTATTTCACCTATGGCAAGTTCGTCTTCAAGCAGTTTAAAATCAGCAACAAAAACATAACCCCATCGCACAGATTTGAAGACGGCGTGGATTATGTTCCGAGTAAGCCCATTGTGGTATTGGGGCACCATTTCGCATCAATTGCCGGAGCAGGTCCTATTGTTGGCCCCATTATCGCCATTACCTTTGGATGGGTTCCCGCGGTGATATGGATCTTGGTTGGAGGGATTTTTTTTGGAGCGGTCCATGACTTGGGGAGCATGGTGGCATCCCTGCGAAACGACGGGAAATCCATCGGAGTAATCATCCAAAACAACATTGGAAGAAAGGGAAAACAGTTGTTTATCCTCTTTAGTTTCTCCACACTGATTTTAATCATTGCGGTATTTGCTGATATTATCGCCAAGACTTTTGTCAGCAACCCCGGAGTAGCTTCCGCCTCCATACTTTTTATTCTATTGGCCGTAGTTTTTGGCTATGTCAACAAATTCACCTCCCATAAGAAATCAGCCTTTGTCATTGCTTCTGTTGTAGGGGTTATTGTCATGTATTTCTTCGTTTATTTGGGCATGCAGATACCTTTTGTGCTGGATTATCAGTTGTGGATATACGTGCTTTTGGCTTACGCCTTTTTTGCCTCTGTGACTCCAGTAGCCATGCTTCTTCAACCCAGAGATTATCTGAACAGCTTCCTTTTATATGGGTTGATCCTTGCGGCGGTGATTGGGGTAGTCGTGGCCAATCCCACCATTGTGATGGATACGGAGGTTCATTTCTCCAGTGAAAGTTTGGGGTATATTTTCCCGGTTTTGTTTGTGACAATAGCCTGTGGGGCCATATCGGGGTTTCATTCCCTGGTGGCATCCGGCACCACCTCCAAGCAGTTGGATAAGGAGGAGGATGCCAAAGTCGTTGGATATGGAGGTATGCTGATTGAGTCCTTTCTGGCTATAATTGCCGTGGGCGCCGTGGTGGTGCTCACCCGAACGGATTATTTGGCCCGGCTGGCAGAGCAAGGTCCGGTGCCACTTTTTGCCGACGGCTTGGGTACCATTATTGCTGCCATGGGAGTAAATGAAACCTTTGCGATAGGATTTGTAGCATTGACTGTTTCTGCTTTTGCGCTTACCACCTTGGATACCTGTACCCGTTTAGCCCGATTTACCCTTCAGGAATATTTTGAGGATGTGCAGCAGCCTGTGGTAAAAAAGATTTCGCAAAATAGGTATATATCCACTTCGGTAGTTGTTGTGTTATCCGTGCTTCTATTGCAAAGTGGCGGTTTTGCCACACTTTGGCCAATTTTTGGATCGGCCAATCAGCTTTTGGCTGCACTGGCTCTTCTGACAATCTCTGTTTGGTTAATCCGCAAAAAAGTAAATCCTACCTTCGTGACCATTCCGATGTTTTTCATGTTTACGGTCACGCTTAGTTCTTTGGGCTTGTTTGCGTGGAACAACTTTAAGCAGGAGTCTTATGTCCTTTCCATTATTGCTACGATTTTATTTATCCTATCTTTTGCGTTAATATTTCTGGCCAAAAAAAGCCTCAGAAAGGTACCCGAAGTAAAAGAAATGGTAAAAAACTGATCTCCCACTTCATCTTGAACAAGTTTCAGTTTAACATATAAAAAGAATTCCACACCATTAAATTTTGTTTTCCATTCTGATGCATTTCAATGCGTAAAGGGAATGCACACTATTATAGGAACAGAAATTTTCCGTTGACAATTATTTTAAAAAACAGGCTGAAGGGTTGAAACAGGGACGCCTTAGCCTATCTCTAGAGGGAATTCTCTAAAACAAGTTGAATCCCAACGAAAGAATCAATTGGTTTTGCCGCTGATCCGTAGGGACTCCTGCGAACTTGTTTATGGAATTGGTCATCCCACCCTCATATTTTAAGTCAAGAACCAGGTTCCCAATATCGAGTCCAATACCGGCCTGATACCCAAATGTAAATTCTTCTTTGGGTGGAATCAACCTGGCGTTTAAGCCACCATCATTTGACGAAAGTTTGCCATTCAACAAATAAGTGGCCACCGGACCTGCTTGTAGTCTCAGAACAGATCCAAGCTTTAAACCAACCATGAAGGGTACATCTAAGCGATTGAACTCTACGTCATAGCTAAAGGTGTTGTTGCTGAAAGATCCTCCGGTATTGGTGTAAAGTACCTCAGGCTGGAAAAAAATGACCGGTAGGTTGATTCGTGCAAACGCACCCACATGGTAGCCTATCTTGGCGTCTTCCCATCGGAATCCCTCCGATATCCTTACATCTCCTTGAGAGATACCGAATTTGGGACCCATCGTAAAAATTTGCGCCTGACCCTGCAGACTAATAAACGCCGCAAAAACGATTAACATCAATGGCTTTTTCATTTGCTTTGGGAATAGTTTAAATCTTTGGAATAAAAAGCGATAATTTTAAAACGAAAACAACGCTATAATATTTTTAGCTTGCTGGACAAAGCTTATTACTTACTAAAGCGAGCAATATTGCAAACTGCTGAAAATTTCGGTCCCAGGACAAAATTATAGGTTGCATTCATGAACTTACAGCTTCAATTTATAATTTTTCATAATTAATTCGTTCATATTTGGAGTTTGGTTTATTTTAAAATCTTTATATGAAAAAAACACTACTGAAGTTAATCGGAGGAGTCAGCCTTTTTGTAGCCTTTTCCTGCGTTGATGATCGGGTAATGGAAGATCCCTTTTCGGGGAAGCAGGCAGCCAAATTGGGCGTGGGGCAATTGGCCAATCAGCTATTGGCCGGAGATCGGTTTTCCCGCATGGAGATTGAATTGGTATATATGACTGGCTTTCGCCCCACTAATTTTATGCTGGGTGAAATGATTACATTTTTACAGGATCATGTCAATAAGCCCGATGGGATTATTTTTCGCCAGAAAGAAATCCCTGTATTGGGCCAAGGTAACTACACCATTTCGGACATCAGGGAACTGGAGGAAACACACCGGGAACGCTACAATGAGCGGGGGATATTTACGGTATTTATGTTGGTGGTTGACGGGTATTTTTCTCAGGATGATGAGGAATCCTTTGCCTTGGGAGCAGCCTACAACAGTTCCAGCTTGGTGTTCTTCGGACCACGCATCGTGGAGAGTTCTGGCGGATTTAGTAGGCCTCCACTTCCCATATTAGAAACTACTGTGGCCCTGCACGAACTTGGACATCTGTTGGGCTTGGTAAATAATGGCACCAAGATGGTACACGACCACGAAGATGAAGAATACGAATCCCATTGCGACAACCAAGGTTGTCTCATGTATTGGGCTGTGGAAACCCGAAGAGGCTTAAACCTTATGGGCTCTACCGTGCCCAAATTGGATGACAACTGCCGGAATGATCTTAGAACCAATGGAGGAAAGTAAAAAAAAGTCCCGACAACAAGTTGCCATCGGGATTTTTCATTAATTTAATTTGAAAAGTTTGGACTCTTTTTTGGAAATCCTCCAAGCCAATCCCACATTGACCAGGTAATCGGCGAAGGCAGCATCCCCATGTCGGTAGTTGTCCGGTGTGGAAGCGGCAATATCGGTGACACTTCTTGTTCTGTTTCGGGAGATGGCCACTGGCACATTCAAGCTCAGGGTAAAATCCTTCACCATATAACTTATACCCGGCTCCACGGAAATCACGTAGCCGGGTCTTCTGAAGCCTTCATTACCGCCGATTAAGTCCCTAACCGGCACTCCTTCTATCCTACCTCCCAGCAATGCGCCAAAACCATGAACGAACAGCGACCTGAAAAGGCCCGCCCTAAAGGCAAATTGGTCGGGAACTGCCATGATCGATTCATTGGAAAGAATGGGGTTTAGCGTTTCACGAAAGGTTCTGGTTCCGTTCGTTTCTCTGGGATTAATTAAATAAAATCCATCGTAATAAACGATAAAATTATTTTTGAGAAACCGTAACCCCTGCGTATCCAAAATAAGTCCCACACCACCATCTCCAGGCTGTATAGACTGGTCTACGGGCCGGACTTGGGGACTGCCTTCGGGACCTACATTGTAAAAGGTACTCTTTGCATTGTAATTACCCGTGGGCAATTTGATACTTGCGCCGAGAGCCATGTTGCCTTTGGCAGCTTTCTCACCGCCAAACAGCCAATACCCTCCTCCCAATCGAATATCCGCGATGCCGCCAGAATAACTCGTGTGCCGTGAATTCCTGCCATGTTCATAGAGCGAACTCCGTTCATTGTAGACAAAGGGTAGGGATGCGGCCACATAAAACCTGTCGGTAAGTGCATAACTTACATTAAGGTCTACGGAATGCGACCAATTAATTACTTCCGTGTTGTTCGCTACACGGTCAGGCTCCTCATGGGTACCTTTAAAGTGTCGAAAAGATCTGAAATAACGATAATTGGCTCCGATATTCAAATCTCCCTTTTGAAGAATTTCGCCCTGATTGAGAGCATTGCCTACACCCGAAAATTGCCGGATAGCAACGCAGCCTTGTGCCTGAACGTAGGATTTGATACCGGTGAGGGCCATCAATAGGCCCAATATATAAGTAAACGTTTTCATTGGATATGTCTTTTTCATTGGATATGTCTTTTTTATTGGTTGAAATAAATTGACCCCTGTAACAGCCATCTCATCGGTAAGCCTAAAAAGGCAACTCAAAGAAATGCTCCTTGATATCGGAATCAATAATAAGGAATAACCGAATAACTCAGTAGGGTAAGGTTATAGGAATGCATCAATCAGCCTTGAGAAATTTCAAGACAGACCAATTCTATAAAAAATCATACAACTTGTGGAGGGGGTGAAGCAACTTGGACCTCAATAGCGAGGTAGCTCGAAAAATCTTCTGTAAACCAAAATGTTTGGTTCCGAATCGAAGGGGAAAAAACAAATTTTTCAGCTGGAGATAAGTAATCCTTTACGGGGCTTTTGCTCAGGATAACATCTTTTTGCTGTTCGGAGCCTCCGTCAGGTGTAAGCGAAATGACCCATTGCTTCAAGCTGAGTTCAAGTTTGATTTTGGCATGATCCGGCACATACACCAGCTGGAAGGCATCGTCTATAAATCGTTTTTTGATACCCCTGTAAGATTTCCCATCCATACTAAAAGCGATATTGGTCAGATGAAACTCTTTATTGTCTATCATGTAAGGGAGTCTCATCGGAATCTCCAAAACATTTAAGGACACCGATTTCTCAAAAACCCTATCGTCCCATTCCGATTCAATGTGATGCTGATAAGCGAAATAAAAAATATAGAATCCAAAATGGTAAACCATAAAACAACCCAAAAGCAATATGGAAATACCTTTTTTCATCGGGGATAAAGGTATACAAAAAATCAAAAATTAAAAACAGTTTACCTAATCTTTAACTTCCTCAAAATCAATGTAATCACCACCTCGGATGGTTCCTTTAGATTTCTCCTTGGAAATATAATCTACATCCACATTTCCATCACGTGGTCGGGCTTTTGGCCTATTTTCTGTACGTTGCGATTCCTGTACCTGATCGACAAATTTTTTCAGCTTGCTCCTAAGAAAATACTTTACCAAGCTGGACATTACCCAACCTATGGCTATAAAGAATATAATAAGTTTTAAAATCATTTCTCTTGTCTTTTATGATAATTAACCACCAAGATTACGCGGTTATTTTGAAAGGGCATTACAGAAACGTGTCTACTTCAACGCTTAGTCAACAGGAACACCGCACTGTAGGTATAACACGGCTTTCCTGACAAAACGTTTCCCATCACCCCAGATATTCCCCTGCTTGTGAAGGTAATTTCTTATAAAATTGGCAAACTTCCAAACACATAATATTTCCCGGTCCGAAATTGGAATTATTTCGGACCGGGAAACATGGGAATTATTTACTCAGGTAAATGTTTCTTTCCGTATAGATCTTCAGAAAGAAATCATCCATCAAGTCATCGATAAAGTAAATGGCTTCTCCGGTAGATTTCATTTCAGGACCCAATTCCTTGTTGACATTGGGGAATTTGTGGAAGGAAAAAACGGGTTCCTTGATTGCATACCCCTTTTTTACGGGTTTAAAATCAAAGTCGGTCACCTTCTTTTCTCCCAGCATCACCTTGGTGGCATAGTTTACATAAGGCTCGGCATAAGCTTTACAAATGAAAGGCACTGTCCGTGAAGCTCTTGGATTGGCTTCTATGACGTAAACTTTATCGTTTTTGATGGCAAACTGTATATTGATGAGGCCCTTTGTTTCGAGTGCCAAAGCAATTCGCTCGGTATACATTTCGATCTGCCGCATGACCAAGTCTCCCAGGTTATACGGGGGTAGTACCGCATACGAGTCTCCGGAATGGATACCAGCCGGCTCTATATGCTGCATGATACCGATGATGTAGACGTTCACCCCGTCACAGATGGCATCAGCCTCCGCCTCAATAGCACCTTCCAGAAAATGATCTAGCAAGATTTCATTGTTTGGGATATCCCGAAGGACGTTGACGACATGCTCTTCCAGTTCCTTTTCATTGATGACAATTTTCATTCCCTGTCCGCCCAAGACATATGAAGGCCTCACCAATAGTGGAAATCCGAGTCTTTTGCATAATTCAAGTGCTTCGTCAGTATTGTGTATCGTTCCAAATTCCGGATAGGGTACGTCGTTGTTTTTGAGCAGGGTAGAAAAACTCCCCCTGTCCTCTGCCAAATCCAACGCCCTGAAACTGGTACCGATGATGGGGATGTTGTATTTATCCAGCTTTTCAGCCAGCTTCAACGCCGTCTGTCCGCCCAACTGTACGATTACACCTATGGGGTTTTCATGCAGGATAATTTCATAAATATGTTCCCAAAAAACGGGTTCAAAGTAAAGTTTGTCCGCAATGTCGAAATCCGTGGAAACCGTCTCCGGGTTACAGTTGATCATGATGGTTTCATAGCCACACTCCTTGGCCGCCAAGACACCATGTACGCAGGAATAGTCAAACTCAATCCCCTGCCCCACGCGATTGGGACCTGAACCCAGCACCACCACCTTTTTGCGGTCAGAAGCGATGGACTCATTTTCACCTCCAAAACTGGAATAATAATATGGCGTCTGGGCTTCAAATTCAGCCGCACAGGTATCCACTAATTTGTAAACCCGGTGAATGCCCATTTCATCCCTTCTTTTTTGAAAAACCTCACTTTCGAGGCTGCCGACCAGGTGGGCAATCTGCCGATCGGCGTATCCCTTGTGTTTGGCGATTTTCATCAGGTCATAGGGAATATTCTCCAGGGTATATGTCCCGATTTTCTTATCCAGACGCACCAATTCCTCAATTTGCCTGAGAAACCACTTGTCAATCTTGGTCAGGTCCTGTATGGTCCGGAATGAGATCCCCAGCTTGAAAGCATCATAAATGTGAAAGAGCCTGTTCCAACTTGGGTTGGCCAGACTGTACAAAATTTCGTCCTGATTGTGTATTTCCTTTCCATCTGCGCCAAGTCCGTTTCTCTTTATCTCCAGGGACTGACAGGCCTTTTGCAAAGCCTCCTGAAAATTCCTTCCAATGCCCATTACTTCGCCTACTGATTTCATCGACAATCCCAACTTCTTGTCGGAGCCCTTGAATTTGTCAAAATTCCAACGGGGAATTTTCACGATAACGTAGTCGATTGCTGGTTCAAAGAAGGCGGATGTGCTTCCTGTGATTGAATTTTTCAATTCATCCAGGTTGTATCCGATGGCTAACTTTGCTGCTACTTTGGCGATGGGATAGCCAGTGGCTTTGGAAGCCAGTGCGGAAGAGCGGGAGACCCGGGGGTTGATTTCCACCCCAACGATTGTTTTATTATCAGTGCTTACGGCAAATTGAACATTACAACCACCTGCAAAATTACCAATCCCATTCATCATCTTGATGGCCAGATTTCTCATCCACTGATAGACGGTATCAGGCAGGGTCATGGCGGGAGCTACCGTGATCGAGTCTCCGGTATGCACTCCCATGGGGTCAAAGTTTTCGATGGAACAAATCACAACCATGTTGCCGATACTGTCTCTGAGCACTTCCAATTCGTACTCCTTCCAGCCCACGATGCTCTGCTCAATGAGCACCTCATGCGTAGGTGAAGCCTGAAGACCTGCCATCAAGGCCTTTTCAAAATTTTCCGGACCATCCACGAAGCCTCCGCCTGTTCCTCCAAGGGTATAAGATGGTCGGATTACCAAAGGATAGCCGATTTCTTGGGCTATCTCTTTCCCCATAAGGAAAGAGGTAGCTGTACGGCCCCTGCAAACGCTAACGTCCAATTTTTCCATCAGCGCTTTAAACTTTTCCCTGTTTTCAGCTGTTTCGATGGCATCAATGTCCACACCGATCATCCGGGTGCCAAACTTCTTCCATATTCCCGCTTTATCGCAATCGATAGCCAGGTTGAGTGCGGTTTGTCCTCCCATGGTGGGGAGTACGCAATCAATGTCAGGATGGTCCTTTAGGATTTTGACAATGGATTTCTTTTCCAAAGGTAGAAGGTAGACATTGTCCGCAGTTACAGGATCGGTCATGATGGTGGCCGGATTTGAGTTGATCAGGGTAACAGTGATACCCTCTTCCCTAAGTGACCTGGCTGCTTGGGAACCTGCATAATCAAATTCACATGCCTGCCCAATAACGATAGGCCCGCTTCCTATAATGAGTACATGTTTGATGCTACTGTCTTTTGGCATTTTAAAATGTGGTTTTGAGTAGAATTTACTTGTGGCTAAATTGGGGCAAAATTAATCAAAATATTTAAAGATTCACGGCATCTTACGGATTTAGCGGAGATAATACCAAATAAAGATGGTCAAAGCTTGGTAATGATTTAAAAATGGAAGGCAACGAAAAAAGTTTATTTATCATTGGTGATGTACATGGGTGCTGGCATACGTATCAGGAACTTTTGAATTATTGGGATCCTGAGAATGAAATACTTATACAACTTGGGGACTTGGTAGATAGGGGGAATTTTAGCCCGCAAAGCTTAGATCTATCGCAGGAATTACAACGGGAATTTCCCGATCGGACTGTATTTTTAAGGGGGAATCACGAGCAAATGATGCTGCGCTATCTGAAAGGCGAAGATACCAAGGGTCATTGGCTTAGCAATGGGGGCGCATTCACCATGGCCGGCTTTGCTGATTTTCCCGTACCACCTTCAGCCTTTTTGGGGTGGTTGGAAAGCAGGGAATTGGTATGGGAAAACGAGTCCGTTTTTGTGTCTCATGCAGGCGTGACTCATACTCAAAATCCCTATAACGTAGACGACCCCAAGGGAGTCTTGTGGAATAGAGGTCCCTGGAAAAATATCGGCAAGCTGCAGGTGATTGGCCATACGCCTCAACTGAACGGAAAAGCAACGTTTAGCCCCGGTCCGCCAGTATGGAACGTAGATACGGGAGCGTTTAAGGGGATTTGTCTGACGGGAATCAAATTAGATCATCAAGGGCGACTGTTGGAGGAAATCAATATTCCAACCATCGATTTGGATGTAAACTAAAAGCACTGAGCCGTTGGGTTGGCTCAGTGCTTTTAGTTGTTATTTATTGTCCGTATCCCGGATTTTGAACTAGGTTTTGATTCAAATCCAATTCCAGTTGGGGAATGGGAAAGAGGTATTTTTGGGGCGTACTTACACCCAAGATATCCGCCGCCAGTCCTGTTCTGCACAAGTCAAACCAAACCTCAGACTCGAACATCATTTCCCTTCTCCTTTCCTCTTGTACGATCCTTGAAAATGCGGCAACCGAAGTAGCAGAAGATACAGGTGCCAGTCCAGCCCGCTTCCGGATGGCATTCAAACTCTCGAGGGAAGCCGTTGTCACCGAAGATTCCGCCTTCGCACTCGCTTCCGCATGGATCAAGTACACCTCTCCCAATCTGAGGATAGGCACATTTTGGCCAGGCGGGTTGAAGTTTCTATATTTCCCCACATAGAGTTGCTCTGCACCTGTGTTGGCCACTCTTCGAACTGTAAAATCCCTTCTCAGGTCATTTGCTTCGAAAACATCCAGCGCAGCTTCACTGGCAAAAAATTCCTGCCTTGATGCCGGATTGGCATTTTGCACAAAGGAGTTTGGCGTTTGCGCGTCAAACTGCAGCTCGAAAATGGATTCGGAAGAATTCTCCGTAAGCCAAATGGCAGAAAAATCACTCACCAGGGAATAGCTGTTGTTTGCTATTATCTCCACTGCAAGCCTTGCTGCCTCGGCGTGATTGCCGTTATACAATTGAACTTTGGAAAGCAAAGCTCGGGCAGCTAAACCCGTCGCACGGCCTTTACCTGCTCCTGTACCTGTCAAAGGTAGGTCAAGCGCCTGGTTAAGATCGGAAATGATGGCGGCGTAAACTTCCCCTTTCGAACTTTTAGACACCCTCAGGTCACTGCCCGTAGTCTGCTGGGAAGTGGGGATAAGAACCAACGGGACTTCTCCCCAACCCCTTACCAAATTGAAATAAGACAATGCCCGCAAAAACCGGGCTTCGCGGACCAGGTTTTGCAGTTCATTATTCGTCCCGAATCCCTCGATTTCCGGCGCAAAGACGATGATGTTGTTTGTTGCGTTTATCGTGGTATAGGACGCGGACCAAATATTCAACGACCAGGGATTGTCTATCCTGATATCGAAATTCTCATATTCCATGTATTCGGGAAAGCTAGAAATATGCGCCATGTGTCCTGCCGCAAATTCAGGAATAACAATAAAAGCCTGCCCGTAGCTGAAACTGCTGGTTAGGGTTCTGTATGCTCCAATTACCGCGGTACGCGTGGTGGCAGCATCTGTGAAGAAGGTGGCCTGGCTTAACTGGTCGATGGGTTGTTTTTCTATAAAATCATCACACGAAAGGGTGAAAACCGCCACGCTCAAGAGAAAGAGTTTATTCAAATATTTTTTCATGGTTGTTTCTTTAAAAGGTAATATTGATTCCTCCGGTAAAAATTCTAGGCTGGGGATAGTTACTGTGGTCCGTGCCGTAGGCAATGCCGTCGCTGGACATGGCATTTACTTCCGGGTCGTAGCCTGAATATTTGGTGAATACAAAGGCGTTTTGTACGGTAGTATAAATCCGCAGGTTAGAAACCTTTAGCTTCTCTGCCAAGGAAGCGGGCAGAGAATAACCCAGCGTAACGTTTCGGATCCTGAAGAATGAGCCGTCCTCCACCCATCTGGTAGATACTGCCGCATTGTCCAGATTTCCGGGAGTAGGTCTCGGCACGTCCGTAATGTCACCGGGTTCTCTCCATCTCCTGGTCCACATACTGTCTCCATTACCACTGAGGTTGAAGCCAGACAATCGATAGAATGCCGTATAGTTGTACAATTCCACACCGCCTACAAACTGACCCATAACACTGAAATCAAAGTTCTTATAAAAGAAGTTGTTGGTAATTCCGCCAAAAAGTCGGGGGTTGGGGTTACCGATTATCTGTCGGTCCTGTTGCCTGCTGGGGGAACCCAGTGATCCGTCTTCGCGTACGAAGTCAATCATTCCCGTTTCCGGATTAACCCCATGCATCACCCATCCAAAGAAAGAACCCAATGGCAATCCTTCCCGGGCAATATTGAAATTACCAATTCCACCCAATAAATCACCTTCAGGCAGGGACATGACTTCGTTTCTGTTGAAAGTCATGTTTAGGGATGTATTCCATACAAACTCCCCAGTGAGGTTCCTTGACTCAAGCTCAAATTCAAATCCCCTGTTTCGAATCTCTCCCAAATTGGTAAAGGTGGTTCGGTAGCCAGAGGTACGTGGAATTTGCACGTTGATCAAGAGATCCCTTGTATTTTTGACATAGTAGTCAGCGAGTACATTGATCCTACCATTTAGGATAGAGAAATCCACGCCTACATTATACTGTTCTGTGGTCTCCCAACCCAGTTCTCCACTGCCATAGACATTTGGATTAAAACCAGGCTGCTGGTTGTAAACCTGGCCGCCGGAGTATAGAATTTGATTGACGTAGTTGGGTATCTCCTGGTTTCCAGAAAGTCCCCAGCTGGTTCTCAACTTAAGGTTTTCAAACAACCCGTTATCCTTCATAAAGTCTTCGTCACCGATTCTCCAAGCCACCGCCACAGACGGGAAATGGGCATATTTGTTGAGCGCACCAAACCGTGAAGAACCGTCTATCCGGTAGTTGGCGGTTAGGAAGTACTTGTTTTTAAAATTATAATTTACCCTGGAAAAATAGGAAACGATGCTCCATTCCTGTACACCTGCATTGGCACCACTTATTATGCCTCCCGCACTTATGATGGGTATTTCGTTGAATGGGAAATTGGTTCGCCTCGCATCAGTAAAGGAAAAATTGGATTCCTGAAAGGAGAGACCTAAAATTGCATCAAAGCTATTGTTCTCATCGATTGTTTTTTCGTATTGAAGGTAGTTTTCATTCAGCCACAACTGATCCTTGGATATCCGGCTTCCCCCAAGTCCTATTCCCTGGTTGAAACGCACCCCGTTTGGAGGCAAAAAGGTGTTTTCTTCAATCGTACTCAAGTCCACCCCAAAATTTGTCCTAAAAGAAAGGCCTTCGGTAAATTTATACGTGGCCCCCACATTGGTTAGGATACGGAGATTTTCCGCAGTATTGGAGGGCAGTGTGAGCCATGCCACTGGGTTTTCCCTGGAGGTGACCTGCGGATCAAATATCCAGTTTCCATTCTGATCGGTGACTCCCAAGGTGGGGGGGGCGACCAAGCCGTTACGTATAGGCGCTGATCGGGAATTTTCCTCCTGTATCCTTCGATTAAAGGCACTGGTAAGGTTAACGTTGGCGCTAAACTGTAATTTATCACTATGCTGGTGATCCAAGTTCACCCTGAAGCTGTAGCGGTGGAACCCGGAATTTTTGATCGTACCCTCCTGGTTAAAATAACCAACAGAAGTATAATACTGGGTCTTTTCGCTTCCGCCCGTGGCAGATATTTCATAGTTCTGCATGGCTGCCTGTCGGAATGTCTCCCGCTGCCAATCGGTATCGATGGAGGTGTCCAACAAAATTGGGTTAGGAGACCCACCTTGCGGCCTAAAACTCCATAGGTCTTGAATGTAATCCACGTACTCGACTGAATTCATAAACGGCAACCTCCGCTCTTTGGGAACTTCCGAATATCCGGCGTATGCATTGATGCTGATCCGGCTTTCATCGGCACGCCCTCTTTTGGTGGTCACAAGTACAACTCCATTGGATGCTCTTGCTCCATAAATGGCCGTTGCGGCGGCATCTTTCAATATTTCAATAGAGGCGATATCGCTTGGATTGATGGAGGCAAGTATATTGATGCCCTGGTCTGCGCCGCCAAAGTTAAAATCCTGGCCACCGATAAAATTGGTCGAACTGTTTACGGGTACGCCATCGATCACATAAAGCGGCTCCGAGCTGGCATTGATGGAGGTCGTCCCCCTGACTCGGACACTGATTCCCCCACCGGGAGTTCCGGAGTTTTGTGTAACTTGAACGCCTCCTGCCTTACCCTGAATGGCTTGGGTCAGTGACGGCAAGGGGTCCTTGTCCAGTTCATCGCTACCAATGGTACTCACCGCACTTGCCAGCCGTCTCCTATCCATGGTGCCGTAGCCGATGACCACTACCTCATCCAGATTCTGCTGATCCTCAGCGAGACTGACTTCAAAAAAGGACCGGTTGCCTATTAAAATCTCCTGCTTGACCAATCCTATAAAGGAGAAAACCAGCGTACGCCCTCCTGGAGGAACCGTTAGAGAAAACTCCCCTTCTTCGTTCGTCACGACTCCGGTACCAGTTTCCTTAATGAGAATGCTTACTCCGGGCAGGGGCTCATTCGTCCCCTTCGAAGTGACTTTGCCTGATACCTCACTTTGGCCGTAAGCACCAAAATGAAAGAATAAGGCAGCACAAATTATCCATAAGTGTTTTTTCATGTAAATAGCTTTGGTTTAGTTAAATTGTTATCAATTCGTGAATATACACCATCAATTAAAAAATTGAAATACTAATTAATTATTTTTCGACTTTATTTTAGTAATCAAAAACACCTAAAAAAAATTAGCCAAAATCAAAATAGGTAAAACAACCTTATTAGAAGCCCGTCGAATTTGGAGCATAGACAATACGGAACACGTTCGGCAGGTGTTTTGTACGCCATGTAAGTGTCCTAAAATGCCTAGAAATTGGCTTTGTGTAAAAACGGATGTGGGGAAAACGGTATTGGTTTTGAAAGGGTCTGTGGTACCGGACTAATCGGTCAATGCTACCCATTCCCGTAAAGTAAAAATCCTGTACTACTTTTTTAGTTTTTTTGAAAGTTTTCGGAACTTTTTATGACAAAATAAACTGCACTGTGGAACTTATGAATAACAGCACTCATATGGCAAGATAGGTTGCTACTTCTGCCAGGCGATTAGGTAAATGGGAATTCTAATACTTACCAACTCCCAGAGTAGGATCCTTTCAAAATCCAAGACAGGCTGGGAAGTTTTCCCACATACGGCGTACCGATAGTATCTTTCATTGAACTTTTGCAAGCGTTTTCTTGCCTACTCACTTTTCCAAGTTTAGGGGGATGCCTTCTTTCCCGGCAACAGGGATGAACGAAACTATCCGGACTATAGAACCTTTTCCTGTGCAGAATACCTGTTGCGCTCCTTGGCCAAGTGCGGAGAAATCAGGCTTGCCTAAATGGATTACCCACGCTATCCACCCAATTTACCGCATGAAACCTGGTAAATGAATTAGTCAGGCAAGCAAAGTAACAACTCTCTCAAATTGGATGGAATTCTAAGCTACCTGATTTATAGGGTAATTTAAAAAATAAAATTCCTGTATTTAATTATATTCGTTTTATTTATCACAGCATCTTGTAGGTCGTCTGATTCTAATAAAAATAAAACAACTGTGTTGAGGTCAAGGAAGAAGCAAATGATGTTGTAAATGTATCAAAAGTCTATGCTTCAGAACAATGGGACAAGAGGAATAAAAAAATTGATGAAAAGATGCAAAAAGTCAACAATGAATATAATGAGCTGATTAACAAGCTTAATGGCCGATCAAACCAAGAGATAAAAGTAATACCTTAAACGAGTATGTGAAAGTATCGTTTGCTTTGTAATTCACCTGTAATATAATTTGTAATCAAATACCTTTATATGGAAAAAATATTTAAATTTTATCACAATGTAGCTCAATATTTACAGTTAAATTATATAAATTTTGGTATTGTTCTATTATTTATATTAATAGGTTTTTTGGCCGCCAATTTTATTAAACTCAAAATTAGAAATCAGATTAATAGAAAATCAATCAACCCAATTACAGCAACCTTCATATCTCAAATCATCAGCTTTGTCCTGAAAACAGTTGTATTATTTATAGCCCTCAATTTATTGGGGCTTAGTTCTTTTTCAAACAAGATCTTGGCAGGTGCAGGGCTTTTGACTTTTGTTATTGGGTTTGCATTGAAAGATATCGGTGAAAATTTCCTGTCAGGAATCATCCTGGCATTCAGAAGTCCTTTTAAAATAGATGATATTATCGAAGTGAACCAGATTATTGGCTTTGTAAAGGATATCAATATTCGGGAAACAACGATTAAAAGGCCTGATGGCAAAGATGTTTTTATACCCAATTCGATGATTCTCAAAAACCCTTTGTTCAATTACACCATAGATGGTTTTTTGCGGTATGAATTTTTGGTGGGAATTGCCTATGAAAATAACCCCACAGATGCTATCAAAATAATACTTGAAACGGTGAATAAGGTAGAAGGTGTTTTAAAAGGAGATAAAATGCCAGCCATCATGATTTCTGAACTTTCCTCAAGTACCATAAGCATAAAGGTAATGTTTTGGGTTGACACATTTAAAACCACCAAGCCAACCGTCCATTACAATATACGCTCAAATGTGATTAATGATGTTGTTGCAGCATTGATTGCCAAAGGTTTCAGTCTTCCGGCATCCATAGTCGAATTAAAAAATTATGAACCATCAAGTCCTTTTCAATTGAAAGTTGAAACCAAAAAATAGATATAATAACCTTATTCGCCAAGCAACTCGAACGAGCGCAAGCCGGAAAGTGATGCGATGAGGTAATTGCGGGGAGAAGCAATACGAATAAAAGAATAAAGAACATGTACAATTTCCGAAAGGCGGTCGAATAATGGCTTATGGGCTAATTTTCTTCGACTCTTGCTCAGCTATTCAGAACACGATAAATCGCCTTCTGAATCCTAACACCTAACATTTTTGGCAGAAAATAACCAGTTTTTTTTGGTGAAGGGTGAGACTTCGGAACTCTGCGCGTCAAGCTCTGAACTCGAAGCGTTGAGTTCGGAAGTGGTATTTTGCGGTTTTTTGGGTCAACCGTAAACCTATTTGGCAGAAATCCGGGAAAGTTGCTATCTGAAAAGAAAATTGGAAAGGGACATGGAGCAAGTTTGGTGAATCAGCTGTCAGTTGATTTGAAAGCAGCATTTTCCGACATGGGGCTTTCGCCCCGTAATTTGTGGAATATGAAAAGGTTTTAGGAGCTATATTATGAAGCAGATGCAAAACTGCTACTGCTTGTAACAGTTTTGCCCTGGCGACATAATTTGCTTTTACTTCATAAAATAAACAAAGAGGACGAAATGCCATTTTACTTCGAAAAAGCCAATATACTTGGGTGGTCCCGAGATACTCTACTCAATTACCTAAAAGCTGACGCCTACCATGTAGAAAAAAGCCTGCCAAAATCCCATAACTTTCAAAAAATCCTCCCAGAAAATCTGGCCGAACAAGCCAATGAGATGCTCAAAAGCAACTATAACTTAGGTTTTTTGGTCTTAACCCAAGCAGTTAAAGAAACAGAATCTGAACAGCGATTGGTGGAAAAAATCAAACATTTTGTAATGGAGCTTGACACTTGGTTTGCCTTTATTGGAAACCAACATAGATTGGAATTTAATAAAAAAGAATATTCAGTTGATATGTTGCTCTACAATAGGGGAATACGCTGTTTGGTTGCTACCTTTTCCATTTACCTGTTTGAAATAGAGAAAGGCAAAAGAGAAAAAAACCAAATATTTGCCTATTTATAATGACATTCACAATATTGTTGAAAATGAGCGAGTGGAGAGGTGAGGGTGCTACTGTAAGGGCGTACCACTGTGGTTGCCCATATTGAGAAAATAGTGGGGGCAACCACAAGGGTTGCCCCGACGGATTGCCCAAATATTAAAAAGCATAACTATGAAATTCAATCCAAATATCCACCACCGCAGGTCTATCAGATTAAAAGGATACGATTATGCAAGTGCTGGATTGTATTTTATTACCATTTGCGCTCAAAACCGTGAATGTTTGTTTGGTAAAATTACCGGTGGGGAAATGAAATGGAACGATGCCGGCAAAATGGTGAATGATGAATGGTTAAAATTGCCCAAACGTTTCAACAATGTCCGATTACACGAACACGTTGTAATGCCGAATCATTTTCATGCAATATTGGAAATCGTGGGGACAACCCTCGTGGTCGCCCATAATGACAATACAAACGACCAACCATCCGGTATTTCGGATCAAAAACCATCCGGTATTTCGGATCAAAAAGGGCAACCACAAGGGATTGCCCCTACGGTCAAAACCGTGGGGGATATGGTTGGGGCATTTCAATCTATTGTTACGGTAGAATATATCCGCG
>JBBQXZ010000064.1:0-20170 GCA_038209145.1 Cytophagales bacterium
TGTGTTCCCCACGGTACCCAACGTATCGCCCATCCGGACACTTCTTCCCATGGTGACAAGCTGGCTGTCCAAATGTGCATAATAGAAGGAATATTTTCCAGAGGAGACACTCACCGTATTGCCCCCAAGACGGTTAGTTCCCACCCGTGTGACCCTTCCGTCACCGACAGCCACTACAGGGGTACCCCTTGCCGCAAAGACATCGACCCCTTCGTGAGTCCTCCTTCCTCCATCTCTAGGAACTCCGAAAAAACTGGCTATATTAAGATGCGTTTTATCCAAAACCGGAAAACCCAAGGTACCTTCATAACCGATGGCTATTTCTACGAGTCCCCCTTTTAGCAATTCGGGCTGGATGCGAAGCAAAAAGGAGGCATCCGACCCTGAAGAGTAGGTCATTCCGTATTCACTCAAGTCAGGCTTTATGGGTTTATGTTCTTGACCACTCCTTACCTCAAACAAATCCAGAAAATAAGTGGCCGTGGTATCCGAAAGTGGAACTAAAGAAATGGTCACCCGTTGGCCTTCCCTGACTGAAAACTGAAAGGATGCTGCTTGGGGAACCGCAGGGTTAAATTGGGTGATCTCCCGATAAGGTAACTCAATCCGGTTTGAATCACGCAATACGCTCTCCCCAGCACTTATCCAGTCTTTGACCATTCCACTGTTTTTAAGTGTGGAGGCGTTAAGGTCCCGAAGGTATTTTTCGTAGGGACTGGAAGACCTGAGTAATTGGTCAATCTTTGTTCCCTGACAGGAAATAAGCAAAAGAACCAAAGCGAGATATGCCGTCAGATGCTTCATTTCTGGTAAAATAGCCGAAAGGTCTGCCAAGTATTGACAGACCTTTCGGGGTATGTTGGTTTTTGAATTAAACGGTTTTTTGCGCTTCATGGATGCCTTCCGCAATTTCCTCAATAAGTTTTTTGTTAAACGCAGGTAGATCATCCGGTTTTCTGGAAGTCACCAATCCGGCATCACAGACACATTCACTGTCAACCCAATTGACTCCGGCATTGACCAAATCCGTCTTGATAGACGGCCAGGAGGTCATTTTTCTACCTTCCAAAGCTCCCGTTTCTATCAGCACCTGAGGACCATGACAGATGGAAGCTACTGGCTTACCTTCCTCGAAAAAGGACTTGATAAAAGCAATGGCATCCTTGTCCGTTCTAAGTTTGTCCGGGTTGATTACACCGCCTGGAATTACCAGTGCGTGGTAATCTTCAGGATTGGCTTCACTCAGTTTTTTGTCAATGGCAACTTCGCTGGTCCAGTTTCCGTCCTTCCACCCCTTTATGGATTTGGCGGGGGAAATGACATGCACCGTTGCTCCGGCCTCTTCCAACGCCTGCTTGGGACTTTTTAATTCACTTTCTTCAAATCCTGTTTCGGTTAAAATAGCTACTCTTTTGTTTTTGAGCTTTGACATGATACAAATGGTTTCGTTAAACAATCAATTAAATACCATGTTCCAAAACCTTCCTTTAGGCGATGTAATACATGGAATTTGATAACATTCAATAACCGTACCATGGAATAATTCACCGGAAGGCAAGTTAACCGTTATAATTCGGGACAACACCAAGCGCGTCATTTACAGGGAGGTAATTTTTGCCAAAATTCTTTTCCAAGAATTACGATTTATCCAATCTGGAACTTGGGAATTATCATTTTAAAGTAAGGGACGCACAGTCTGTAAAATTGATGGCGGAAGAAATACAACTCATGCCTGAAACCCATAAATCCGCACAGGTTGTCAGCATAGGAGTATTGGACAAAGATCGGCTGGCCATATTCATGGACAATACCGATGGATTGGTTCGTATCTTGAAGATTTTTGACAAGGTGGGATTGATCTACTAGGAAGCAGTGGCATCTGGGGGATTTGCAAAAAATTTCAAATTTGAAGACGTGAATTCCATTAGTGCTTTGATCACACAGGTCTCGGACAATAATGGTGACGTACAATATATCTCCTTCCTTTAAAATCACTCCCCCGACAAGTTCACCCCATTACTTAGGACGGCACAAAATCAAAAAGCCCATGGTTTGCGCCGCGGGCTTTTTCATTTGTTTCTTCAGATCCTTTGTGGTATGAAAAATTCAGACCTAAAGTAGGGCAATTTATTTCCTTCCGGGAAAAACTTCGGAAAGGGTAACATTAAATGAATTTGCGCTTTAGGAACCGCCAAACTCGTCTTCATAGTTCATGATGGTGTAGGAAAACCTAATCCATTTGTATGCAATTTCTAAAAATGGATCCGAAGCGTTTTTCAGTCCAAAGTGACTATTACGTTAAAATGATTCACAATTTGGTGTAAAATAGTGACTAGAGAGCAGTAATAGCTTAATGCTCAAGTTTTGAGTATTTTTGTATAAAAACTCAATTATATGATTGATTATAAATCAATAATAAAACGTAATCCAAATAAAAGGTTTGGAAAGCCATGCGTTCGTGAAACCAGAATCACTGTATTTGATGTTCTCGGATGGTTAGCTGCTGGAATGACCCAGGATGAAATTATTTACGATTTCCCGGAACTTACAGTTGATGATATTAAAGCCTGTCTGGCCTATGCGGCTGATAGGGAACATAAAATAATGCTTTCTTCATAAAATCGAACCTGGCGCAAGCGACACGGAGCGGAATGATTACCAAGCATGCAAGATTCCCCCGAACCAAGTTCGAGGCAGGCTTTGTGGCGTTATAAGAACAAAATATAACCACATGAAATTGCTGTTTGATCAAAACATTTCTTTTCGCATCACAAATAAATTTATTGGCCATTTCCCGGATTGTAAGCATGTTTCTGAAGATCCTGATATTTGGTATTATGCAAAAACCAATAATTACTCAATCGTACCATTCGATTCTGATTTTTATGATATCAGTTTGATTAAAGGTCATCCTCCTAAAATTATATGGATTCGTACGGAGAATCTGACTACTGATGAAATAGCAAAATATACCTGTCAGATTCATATATTTACACGGATTTACGGATTTCATGGATACTTTTAAGCTCGAATTTGGGGATGTTAAGTTTAACTTCATAATGAATAATACAAGGCTACGCTAAAATCTCCATAGAAAAGGATCCTTAAAATCGGTGTCTTCCAACAAATCATTATACAAATACTAATTGTCAAACTTAGATCATTTTACTATATGATAAGCTTTGAACAGGAAATAAAGAATTATTTTCATTTGAATAATATTCAATTTTTAGATAATTCCTCGGAGTATAAGTTACTTGACTTTACAATTAAAAATCTTATATGCGAAACTGTAAACGGGAAAGAAATTTCAAAGAATATTTATTTGGAAGTAAAGGAGAAAAGGCAAAAATACAATACAGATAACTGGGGCTTGATTGATTCTAAGGATGAGCCTTTTACTTTTATTGTTGATGAATTATCCTGCCGGAAAGTTTTAGCCTATGCCCCTTTTTCTGGGCTATTGGTTCGCAATAATCTGAATAGGGATTACTTTTGGTTTTCTGTGTTAGATTTATTTTTAATGCCGAAAAGAAGGGCCAACCGTCAAATTAAAAAGAAAACTGACATTTTTCTGAAAGGTAAGATTTTACTCGATTTTAGAAATGCAAAGCAATTTTCCAGTTTAATTCAAGTATTTAGCCATATTCATGATTCTCTTGTCAATAGAGCACATCTATATACAGAATTGAATGAATGCTACGGTTCCTACTTTGGGGAGAACATACCTATCCAAGGGATAATAAGAAATTCTGGTCATTGGAATACAGATGTAAATGAAACGAGGTAAACTGTCCCCCAAAAAAGAAAAACCCCAAATACAGTCTGTATAAGGGGTTTTTTGTAGCGGGAACAGGACTCGAACCTGTGACCTTCGGGTTATGAGCCCGACGAGCTACCAACTGCTCCATCCCGCGATATATTTTTTACTTATTTTTTATCTTTTAGAAACGTCGTCAGCAGCGTTTTGCTGAAATCGTGGTACAAAAGTAGGTGCGTTTTATGTTAAATGCAAGCACATAGTAAAATTAAATCTGTGGTGTTAATCATATATTTCTCTTGCCCATTGATTAGTAGGAGCTTGGAGTTTCTTTTTTTCAGATTAAATTTTGAAATAATATCCCAAGCCGCCAGATTTTAGACCAAATTGACCAAACTTTCTTTGGTTTATTTTGGAGGCCTTGCTACCACACGGAAAAAAACAAGTACCTTTGCAAAAAACTATTGTCATGACCGAAAACACACACAAAGCGGGCTTTGTCAACATCATCGGAAAACCCAATGTAGGCAAGTCCACACTTATGAATGTGCTTATAGGTGAGCGACTTTCGATTATCTCCTCCAAGGCCCAGACCACCCGTCACCGGATTATGGGCCTGATCAATGACGACAATTATCAGATTGTTTTTTCCGACACTCCCGGAATGCTGAAGCCCAAATACGAGCTGCACAAAAACATGATGAGCTTTGTCCACATGTCCCTGGAGGATGCTGATGTGATTCTTTTCGTAACCGATCTATTTGACACCGACGAGGAAATAGAAGACGTACTGGAAAAAATCAACGACTCTGGAGTGCCCGTGTTACTGGTCATCAACAAGATCGACCTGAACAAGGAAAACAAGCTGGAAGAAGTAACGGCCTATTGGACACAGCGGCTTCGGACCGCAGCCGTCATCCCCATCTCCGCCACCGAAAGTTTCAACACCGAGCGTATTCTGCAGGAAATCCTGGACAGGCTTCCTGTGCACGAGCCTTTCTACGATAAAGACGAACTCACTACCCGGCCGGAGCGGTTTTTTGCTTCCGAAATCATCCGGGAAAAAATCTTTATCAACTACAAAAAGGAAATCCCTTACAGCTCGGAAGTTGCCATTGAGGAATTTTTCGAAGACCACAAGATCATCCGGATACGAGCGGTCATCTACGTGGAGCGAAACAGCCAAAAGGGCATTATCATCGGGGAAGGCGGCAAAGCCCTAAAGCGGATAGGCATACAGGCCCGTCACGAAATGGAGAAATTCTTCGGGAAGCAAATTTTCCTCGAAACCTTCGTGAAGGTGGAAGAGGACTGGAGAAAAAACAAAAGCAAACTGAAAAAATTTGGTTACGACCAATAAGAAATACACACGATGTCAAATATAGTAGCGATTGTGGGCCGGCCCAATGTGGGCAAGTCTACCTTTTTTAATAGGTTGGTGGAAGAACGGAAAGCCATCGAGGATAACCTCAGTGGGGTTACCAGAGACAGACACTATGGGCATGCCCAGTGGGGAGGAAAGTTTTTCTCAGTGATAGATACCGGTGGATACGTGACAGGTTCGGAGGACATCTTTGAAAAGGAAATCAGAAAACAGGTAAAACTGGCCATTGAAGAAGCCTCCGTGATCCTTTTTGTGGTGGATTGCCTGGATGGGCTTACGGACCTGGATACAGAGTTTGCAAATGAGCTAAGGTCATCCAAAAAGCCCGTTTTTCTGGTGGCCAATAAGGCCGATGACAGGGACAAGATGTTTATGGCCAACGAATTTTATTCCCTGGGACTCGGAAAGGAAGAGATTTACCCTATTGCCGCAGTCAGTGGAAGTGGGATTGGTGATTTGCTTGATGATGTCATCAAGGAATTTCAGGAAGAAGGGGATGAAGATCCGGATATGGGCGTTCCAAAGATTGCTATATTGGGCCGTCCGAATGTGGGCAAATCCTCTTTTCTAAATGCCCTGTTGGGGAAGGAGCGGTCTATCGTAACCGATGAAGCCGGGACCACCCGGGATGCCATCCATACCCGGTATACCCTTTATGGAAAGGACATCATCATCACCGATACCGCCGGTATCCGGAAAAAGGCTAAGGTCAAGGAAGACATTGAATTCTACTCGGTCATGCGATCCATGCGTACGCTGGAAGATTCGGATGTGGTGGTCGTCATGGTAGATGCCACCCGAGGCTTGGAAGCCCAGGATGTCAACCTGATCGCCCTGGCGATCAAAAACAACAAGGGGGTCATGATCATCGTGAACAAGTGGGACTTGATAGAAAAGGACCATAAGACCATGCTGACATTTAAAGCTGACATGACTGAAAAGCTCGGTGAGAACAAATGGATTCCCATCATCTTTATCTCCGCGCTAACCAAGCAGCGGATCTATCAGGCCATCGAGTTGGCGGTAAGTGTCTATGAAAACAAAAACCGGAAGGTAGCGACCTCCAAGCTTAATGAACTACTGTTGCCGGAGATAGAAAAATATCCCCCTCCTGCAAACAAGGGAAAGTACATCAAGATCAAATACATTACGCAACTTCCCACCAGAAATCCCGTGTTTGCCTTCTTCTGCAACCTCCCCCAGTATATCAAGTCGCCTTATTCCCGATTTCTCGAAAACAGACTCCGGGAAAACTTTGACTTTGAGGGAGTCCCCATCAAGATCATGTACAAGAAAAAATAGTCAAAAAAGGCAAGGAAAATATTCCTTGCCTTTTTTCTTTCTTAACCTGAGTTCGATTGTTTTTTACACCTTAGTATGCAACCACAACACCCTATCAACAAGTTGTCTGAATTCCACCCAAAAACTAATCTTTCGTAAAACATCCTTCCTCAAAAACTCCAGCGGAGTGGCCGATTTGATAGCCCTGCGTTTCAACCTAGGGTAAAAATAGCACAAATCTCCCCGTTTTGGCCGCATGCCCCCCAATACGGCCAACGCATTCCCGCCAAAACCCCAAAACGGTTGATCTGATATCCTAGATTTGAAACTAGAATCAATATCGGAAATCGTTTAACTAGATGATTGTATTGCTAGTTTGACGGATAATCGAACTCAGGTTCTTAGGTCAAAATGAGAAGCCGCGACTTCCTGGGCTAATCCCTTTTCCAAAGTGGCACCACTTCCTGTTGCTAATTTCTTCACATCTCACATTTTCCCACATTTAGTAATTTGTTTTTACCTGACGGGTAGTGTTGAACGCTATACTGAAATTTTGGGGATATTTTAGATAAATCCGTTATTTTTACTAGTTGACTAGTAAAAATATCCGATAATTTTACTAGAAGACTAGGTAAAATATCTGATATTCGAGATATTTGTGAATAATCCCCTGAACGTTGATAAAAAGAAAGCTATATGAGAAGTTGGTGGAACACCTTGGGAAAAGGGAATTCACCATTGTGACAGGGGCCAGGCAGACGGGTAAATCAACCATACTGCATGAGTTGATGAAAATGTGCAAATCCCTGGACAAACCTTCGATATTTATCAATTTAGAAAATAAAACGGTATTGGCAGAATTGGATGCCAATCCCTTTAATTTGTTGTCCTATTTGCCAAGTCAGGACAAAAGGAACGTGGTTTTTCTGGATGAGATTCAATATTTGTCAGATCCTTCCAATTTTTTAAAGCTTCTGTATGATGACTTTAGTGATAAAGTTAAAATAGTGGCCAGCGGGAGCAGTGCTTTTTATAGAGATACAAAGTTCAAAGATTCATTGGCAGGAAGGAAAAGGATTTTTCAGCTGTGGACCTGTGATTTTGAGGAGTATTTATCCCTTCAGGGGAAAGAAGAACTCTGGGGAGAAATATCACTAATCAGGCAAAACCCAAAATTCAAATCCTTGAAATTGGAGCTATTACGCCTGGAGTGGGAGAATTACATGCTATATGGGGGTTACCCTGCAGTCGTTGTCGAACCTGCGTTTGCTGAAAAAATTGAAATGCTTAAAGAGATTCGTGACTCTTTCGTAAAAAGAGACATCGTTGAATCAGGCGTCCAAAACGAACTGGTTTTTTACCAAATGTTCCGACTGTTGGCAGGTCAATCAGGTCAACTGGTTAATACAAACGAGTTAAGTAATACGTTAAAAATAAGAAATGAAACGACTCAAAACTACTTAGAGGTAATGGAGAAATGTTTTCACGTGACTTTATTAAAACCATTTTCGGCAAATCTGAGAAAAGAATTAGTGAAGATGCCAAAAGCCTATTTTTTGGATACAGGTTTAAGGAACTGCCTCCTTAATAATTTCCAGCCGATAAATCAGCGGCTGGATAAGGGTGAATTATGGGAGCAAACATTTTTCAGATTATTGGTTGATAAATACGGAATCGATGAAATTCGATTTTGGCGAACATCGGACGGAAAAGAAATTGATTTCATTCTTCCAAACCAACACCCACCCCTGGCAATAGAGACCAAATTTGACAGGGAGCAATTTAAAATAAAAAAATACCGGGCCTTTTTGGAAGCCTATCCGACTTTTAAATTCAGTGTTGCGGCCATACATCCCTGGTCCGAAAGTTTTTTTAGGGATTTTTTATAGCTTTTCATTACCTTTATCACTCAAATAGCATCAAGTAAGATGAATAAAGGGGTTTTTATAACGATATGTGCAATTGCAGTTTTTCTACAAGGGTGTGGGTCGGATGATAAGTTGCCTATTGTGGAAAATTCAGTGAAGGGAACTTGGGAACTGCGGGAGGTAACCATGCAAGGATCAGGCAGTGCCAGGGTAGCCTTGAGTCCTTTTCCCATCCCTGTCACCTTTGCGGGAATTGGTTCGGATTATGACATGCAATTGGTATTTGCGGAAAATCCCCAAGTGGTGACGGCCTTGGGAAGTTTTAATGTGGACGTACAGGTTGCTGCTATAGGGACCAATTTGGGAAGTAGAACCCTCCCAATTATTGGTTCGGAAGCGTTTAGAGGCAATTGGTCACAGGAAAACGGGGAATTGATTTTGACTGGGAGTGAAAATGCCGTGCGGTTCCAAATCGTTGAAGTAACTCCTAACAGCTTGATTTTTGCTGGAAAACCCGATCTTCGGGATTTCGAATTTGAAGAGGGAGGGATCAGCGTGAATGACGCGTCCATGCGTTTTGTCTTTGACCGATAGTTGAACACTACCTCCTGCCTTCGTAGGGTAAATAAATCACTTTTTTAGTTTGGAAGTATTCCTCTTTGAAATAATCTTCCAAGTGATAACATACATACATTAACCCCAGTGCTTCCAATTCTTCATCCACTTCCCCGCCTTTGAGATAAAAGATACCGTTTTGGAATTCGGGATGCACATCTTCTTTGCGGAATTTACCTTTTGTCCAGGGGTAAAAATTGGCCATTTGGGTGACCGCCCTGCTGATGATAAAATGGTATTTTCTGTTCAGTAGTTCCGCCCGGGTTTGCTGGGGTTCTACATTTCGGAGTTTAAGGGATTTGACAACGTCTTTTACCACCGTGATTTTTTTGCCGATGGAGTCTACCAGGTGAAAGGTAACCTCGGGAAACAGAATGGCCAGCGGAATGCCGGGAAAGCCGCCTCCGGTGCCAATATCCAGGATTTTGGTTTCAGCGGGAAACTCCACCACCTTGGCAATGCCCAGGGAATGCAGTACGTGGTGCAGGTAAAAGTGCTCCATGTCCTTGCGGCTGATTACATTGATTTTTTCGTTCCAGCTGTGGTATAAGTCGCCAAGTTGTTCAAATTGGCTCTTTTGTTCGTCAGACAGATGTGGGAAATGAGAAAAAATAAGCGATATGGCTTGGTCCATGTTGAATATCAACGGTTAAATATGTTTGTCTTTTCCTTGAGCAATCTCATAGAGCAACTCCCGGGAGCGGTGTAGCTGGGCTTTGACCGTGCCCAATGGTTTTCCGAGTTCTACCGCTATTTCATCGTAGGACAATTCGTCAAAATACCGTAGTTTGACCAGCTTTCGGTACTTGGCGGGAAGTTTATCCACAAAAATACGGACCATTTCTATCCGTTGAGTTTTGATGTATTCATCCTGTGGATTGTTTTCGTCGTCCTCCACATCAATGTTAACCGAGTTGCCGCCATCGTCTGTAAGGGTATTGTTCAGGCTCATGGTCTTGAGCTTCTTTTTACGTATGAAATCGATGGCGTTATTGGTGGCAATACGGAAAAGCCAGGTGCTGAAAGTATAATCTTTCTTGAATTTCTGGAGGTTTCGAAATGCTTTGGCAAAGGCCTCCATTGTTAGATCTTCGGCATCATCCGTATCGCGGATCATCTTCAAAATCATAAAATATACCGCTTTTTTATAGCGTTTCATCAGCGTGGCGTAAGCCTGCTGATCTTTGTCTTTGACCGCCTTGTCGATCAAATCAAAATCCTCCAATGCCTTATTTGAAAACCCTCTTTCGCTTACTTCCATTTAACTGTTTTTGACAGGTACCCCTTTGTTCCTACGATCCAAAAATAAATCATGTACATAAAATCAAAAAACATGGTCCAAAGCACCTTTCCCATGCCTTCCAATTTCATTTTGGCTTGCCTGATAATCGTGTATTGCAGCAACGCTCTCGTGAGAACAAACCCCAAGATCAGTACAATTGGTTCCCAAGAACGGCTCATTGCCAACAAAATGATGGCACTCAGCCAATAGATCAAATGTGTTAACGAATAAATACCCAGTTTTAGCTTGTCTTTCAGTCGATAATATTTTCCGGCATGAAAATGCCTCCTTTTCTGGACCAAAAAGTCCTCAAATTTTGTCTTTGGCAGGGAGAGTGTGATGCTTTCAGGATGAATCACCATGGCCGTGTTTTTCTTGGTGGCATATTTGTTCACAAAAAGGTCGTCATCCCCGCCGGTGATGTGCCAGAGTCCTTTAAACGCTTTTTGTTCCATAAAAAAGCTTCTGCGATAGCACAGGTTTCTACCGACACCCATAAAGGGCGACTTCCACAAGCCAAAGGAAAAATAGTACAAAGCGGTAAGCATGGTTTCAAACTGAATTAGTTTATTCAGAAAACCGGGTAATGTCTGGTAAGAGCCATGACCGATTGCGAATATTTTGTCTTCCAACCGCAGTGGAGCCGTCATCCGTCTGATCCATTGATTGGAGACAGGCATGCAGTCCGCATCTGTGAGCAGGATAATGTCAGAGGAAGCTACTTTTATCCCTAAAGTCAATGCGTATTTTTTTGAGGTGACATGATTGGGGGTATAACGAACATGGACCATTTTTAGACTGGGGTGTGTTATGGCATATTCCATGAGCCAATCTTCGGTACCGTCTACAGACTGGTCATTGACGACTAACACTTCAGTATTCGGATAATCCTGGGCAAACAAATTCGGCAGTAGCTCTTTGAGATTTTCCAATTCGTTTCTGGCAGAAATAATCACTGTCACTCGCTCATTATTCTCCTCAAAAGCTACCTCAGAGGGTTTTTTGTAGAAAAAGGCAAGCCTGCCAAAAATAAAAATCAAGTAAAACAACTGGACGGCAAAAGCGCTAAAAAAAACAAACCACAAGATATCTACCATAATAAGGTTATGTATATTGATCAAAGATAAAATCAAAAACGACAACTGTTTTGCCGAATTGAATCTATTTTTGCACCCTCAAAAGTAATCACAATCCCACAGACTTTTCAACCAACCGCAGGAATGAAATTTACCCTTCATCAAAAAGACGCAAAAAGTAACGCCCGGGCCGGCAGTATAGTAACCGACCATGGCCTCATCGAGACCCCCATTTTTATGCCGGTGGGTACGGCGGGTTCTGTGAAAGCAGTACATCAGCGGGAATTGAAAGAAGACGTGAAGGCACAGATTATTTTGGGTAACACCTATCACCTCTATCTGCGGCCGGGTTTGGATGTAATAGAAAAAGCGGGTGGCTTGCACCGCTTCAACGGATGGAACAAACCCATTCTGACGGATAGTGGCGGCTATCAGGTCTTTTCCCTGGCAGGCAACCGGAAGATCAAAGAAGACGGAGTTGTGTTCAAGTCCCACATAGACGGTTCCAAGCATCATTTCACACCTGAGGGGGTGATGGATATACAGCGCACCATCGGTGCGGACATCATCATGGCCTTTGACGAGTGTACGCCCTATCCCTGCGAATGGGATTACGCCAAAGCATCGATGGAGCTTACGCACAGGTGGTTGAATCGCTGTCAGACAAGATTTGACGAGACGGAGGGAAAATACGGGTACAACCAGACCTTTTTCCCAATTGTGCAGGGAAGCGTGTACAAGGATTTGAGAAAAGCATCAGCGGAATTTATAGCCCTCCAGGGCAGGGATGGAAACGCCATCGGTGGTTTGTCAGTGGGCGAACCAGCCGAGATGATGTACGAGATGACCGAATGGGTCACGGAAATATTGCCTCAAGACAAACCACGCTACCTGATGGGTGTGGGAACACCGGCCAACATTCTCGAGGCAATTGCCTTGGGGGTGGATATGTTTGACTGCGTCATGCCCACCCGAAATGCGCGCAACGGGATGCTCTTTACCTCCGAAGGAATCATCAACATCCGCAACGAAAAATGGAAGGAAGATTTTTCCCCTATAGATACAGGGTTTGTAAATGAAGTAAGCAACTTCTATAACAAGGCCTATCTTCGGCACTTGACGATCAGTAAGGAAATGTTGGCGGCCCAGATTGCCAGTGTACACAACCTTTCTTTTTACCTTTGGCTCGTCGGTCAGGCAAGGGAACGGATCATGGCCGGTGACTTTGCCTCCTGGAAAAACCAAATGGTCCAAAAAGTGAGCCAAAGGTTGTAAATTTTGCCACAACTATTGATCAAAGCCCATACCTTTGCGTAAGCAATACCAAGCAAAGTAAATGCTCATTTCAAATGAAGATACTGGATAAACTTATCATCAAAGATTTTCTCAAGACCTACTTTTTTGTGGTCCTGATGTTGATTTTGATTGTGTTGGTACTGGACTTTACGGAGAAGAACGATGCATATATCCGAAACAGCGTCCCAAGTGGAGAGATCTTGACTTACATGATGAATTACGGATTGTATCTGAATAACCTGTTGACTCCAATTACGGTGTTTATTTCCGTGATTTTTATTACTTCCAAAATGGCCGGACGCTCAGAGATCATTGCCATTTTGAGCAGCGGAGTTAGTTTTATGCGGATGCTCTTTCCCTTTTTGTTTTCCGCATTATTGATCGCCATTGTCAGTTTTTTTCTTAATGGGTGGGTCCTTCCCATTGCCACATTAGGCGTGTCGGAATTCAAAACGGAGTATTTGGATGATAACCGCAATAATGTGGACCGCCAAAATATCCACATCAAGGTCGCTTCGGATACGTATGCATACTTGGAAAGATATTATACCTCAGGCAATACGGGCTATAATTTTACGCTGGAAGAAATCCGTGAGGGGAAATTGATCTCCAAACTTTCCGCTGACCGCATCGTGTGGGACACCACTTCGAATGCATGGAGTGTACGGAACTGGAAATTGCGGGTATTGGAGGACATGAGCGAGGAGTGGTCCACCGGAGAAACGCTGGATACGGTTCTTTCCATCACACCTGCTGATTTTGGTTTGCCCCAAAATCACCATGAGACCCTTACACTACCCAAACTGCAGGCCCAGATAGAAATATTGGAGGATAGGGGGGCCGACAATACAAGCTTTTATTTGATCGAAAAATATGTGCGGTACATGTCTCCTTTTGCCGCCATCATTCTCACCTTTATCGGGGTGATCGTGTCTTCCAAAAAAACAAGGGGAGGGTCCGGGTTTAAAATTGCGTTGGGGTTTTTGATGGCTTTTGTCTATATCATACTCTTTTTGCTGTCCAGAACCTTTGCCGAAGCAGGTACTGCCTATCCGGTACTGGCAGTGTGGATACCCAATATGGTATTTGCCTTTACTGGAATTATTATGTACAAAACTGTCCCCCGTTAGCATGTTTGGTACCCCTTCCCCGGCCAAGGATTACTTTGTCTTACACCTGGTAATATTGATTTGGAGTTTTACGGCCATCTTGGGAATACTCATCAGCATTCCTGCCTTGGAAATCGTCTTCTACCGAACCCTGATTGCCAGTTTGGTGATTGGTTTGATTTTTTGGGTTAAGAAAAAATCTATCCGACTCAAGCTCAAGGATCAGGTTAAGATTATAGCAACGGGATTTCTGATCAGTATTCACTGGACCTTGTTTTTTTGGGCGGCACAAGTTTCCAATGTTTCCGTATGTTTGGTTGGTATGGCCACCTGTTCACTTTGGACAGCTTTCTTGGAGCCCCTTGCCAACAAATCCAAAATCAAATGGTATGAAGTCATGCTGGGACTCATGGTTATCTGCGGACTTTTGGTCATTTTTAGGTTTGAATTCGAATATTGGCTAGGTCTAGCCATGGCCTTAATGTCGGCGTTCTTATGTGCCACTTTTATGGTAATCAACGGACGCCTGACCAAGAAGCACAATCCCTATACCATTACGTTTTATGAGATGGTGGGTGCTTTCCTGTTTTCGGTGTTATTTATGCCCGTATATGCCACCTTTTTGACGCCCAATGGACTTGATATGGCGTTAAAAGGGATGGATTGGATGTGGTTGATCATACTGTCACTGGTTTGCACGGTTTTCGCCTTCTCCATGTCGGTGCAATTGATGAAGCGGCTGACGGCTTTTTCCATCAACCTCACCGTCAACCTGGAGCCTGTGTATGGGATTATATTGGCTTTGATGATTTTTGGGGAAAATGAGAAAATGACTCCCGGCTTTTATTTAGGTACGCTGATCATTTTAGGCTCGGTTTGTCTTTATCCGCTTATTCAGCTCTATAACAAAAGAAAAGTAGCCAAGACCGCCTACTTGAATTAGATGCATTCTCAATAAATGACAGATTAACAGATCAGTATTGGTCTTGTTAAGAGATCAATCCAGCTCAAATTTTACCTTATGGCCAATTTATTTTTCCAAACACAATAAAATCATCATTTAAAACAAGATTTGGATATTGACTTACTGCCTATTTAAATTCATATCCTAAGATGTACTTATAAAGCACTCTCAAAAACAAAAAACCCGTTTTCACGTCTCTCAAAATGAGGCGGCTGATCAAAAAGTCCGAACAGCGTAGATCCAGAACCTGACATGGCGGCATAAAATGCCCCTTTGGCATAGAGGGATTGTTTTACTTCATCCAGCAGGGGGTATTTTCCAAAAATGCTTTGTTCAAAATCATTGATCAACTCCCCTTTCCACCGCAAAGGGTCCAAAAGTACTTTTTGCAAATCATGCTGGGGTGCTTTCGGCGTCACCCCGGCATAAGCCTCTTTTGTACTGATATGGATGTTTGGGTTGACCAATACCAGCCACCTGCCGGATAGATCCACGGAAATCTCCTCCATCATCTCTCCGCGTCCGCTGACTAGTTTGGGCGTGTTTTGGATGAAAAAAGGGCAGTCACTCCCCAGCTTTGCGGCATACTCTTCCAGCAGCCAATCGTCCAGAAACAAGTCAAAGAGCCGGTTCATAAGCGAAAGGGCAAATCCGGCATCTGCCGAGCCACCACCCAGCCCGGCTCCGATCGGAATCACTTTGTGTAGGTGCACGGCGATAGGGGGGAGTCCCGGAAAATCTTTTTGAAGTAGTTTATAAGCTTTCAGGATAAGGTTGTCCTCTTCCTTGCCGGGAATCGAAATCCCGGTTGAGGCAAAGGTGGTTTTCTTGGAAAGAATGATTTCAAGGGCATCGCAAAGGGGAATGGGATAAAGGCAACTGGATACCTCGTGATACCCGTCTGTTCTTTTGGATGTTATGTGCAGGCCGAGGTTTATCTTGGCGTTGGGATATTGAATCATGACCCTATTGAGAATGGATGATCCTGTAAAAGTAAAAATTATGCCGTAACTTTTTCCCCACTGTTTTCCAAAATGGGTGCTTTTTAAATAATTTTTTGAACATAAATCAACAGTAGACCCTTTCTGATACAGATCGGAAAATTTGGCCATAAATAATTGCCTGTCCCGCAAACAGAATATAATACTGTATTATTTTAAATATGAAAAATAAAAAAAATTAAATTCTCATTTTTTATTGTCTTTAAATTTAAATTCTTCGATTAAAAAGAAATACAATTAATTAATTTCTGGTTCGAATGAAAAAATGAAATAAAATATTGTAAGTATGAAATAAGGGTTTTAATATTGCATAATCAAATTTATCAACAAGCGGTAAAAGTAAAAATATATTACATATCCATGTTCAGCATCGTCAACATTATCCTCCTAGTCGTCATAGTCATTTAGTAATAGATGAAGCGCTGAACTATTGTACGACACACAGAAAACAATAAAGTGCTTCATTCAATTGAAGCACTTTTTTTTATAAGCAATTAACAAAAAAAGCAACACAAATTAATGGGAAATTCTAAGAAATATAGCTGGGAAGTAAGTGATAACCAAGAGAATCCTGCCTCTATGGCCATGTTGTATGCCACAGGTCTTTCTGACAAAAAAATGAAACAACCCTTCGTTGGGGTGGCCAGCTGTGGATATGAAAGCAATCCCTGCAACATGCACCTGAATGATTTTGCCAAAAATATCAAGGAGTCCACCGTAAAATCCAAGTTGACTGGCTTGGTATTTAACACCATAGGGATCAGTGACGGGATTTCCATGGGTACTGCCGGTATGCGATACTCTTTGCCATCGCGGGAAATTATTGCCGATTCGATCGAGTCATTTATTCTTGGACATTCCTTTGACGGCATCGTTGCTGTGGCCGGATGTGACAAAAACATGCCGGGTGCGGTCATGGGCATGCTGCGGGTAAATCGCCCTTCCATCATGGTATATGGCGGTACCATCCGTTCCGGAATGTATAAAAACGAAAAGTTGAATATCGTATCGGCCTTTGAAGCCTACGGCAAAAAAATCAAAAACGAAATCAGTGACGAGGACTACCTTGGTATAATAAAGAACTCCTGCCCCGGGGCTGGTGCGTGTGGGGGTATGTACACCGCCAACACCATGTCATCGGCCATAGAAGCCATGGGCCTCTCCTTGCCCTATAGCTCTACCAATCCGGCGACTTCTCCCGAAAAGCGGAAAGAGTGCGATGATGTTGGGGAGTATATCGCCTTGTTGTTGGAAAAGGACATTAAGCCCAAAGATATCGTTACCATAAAAAGTATAGAGAACGCTGTGCGGGTAGTAGTCGCCTTGGGAGGAAGTACCAATGCGGTTCTTCACCTGTTGGCAATTGCCAAAACAGCCGGATTGCAATTTGGGCTGGAGGATTTCAAACGGATCAATTCCGAGACGCCTTTGCTGGGAGATTTTAAGCCCAGCGGAAAATTCCTGATGGAGGATTTGCATGAAATAGGGGGACTTCCTGCCTTTTTACGGTACTTTTTGGACAATGGTATGCTTCACGGAGACTGCATGACTGTGACTGGCAAAACATTGGCAGAGAATTTGTCATCGATAGCTCCATTGAAACCCTCAAAAGAATCGGTCATCCATCCCTTGGAAAATCCCATAAAAGAAACCGGTCATTTGTGTATCCTGACGGGTAACTTGGCACCCGATGGATCTGTGGCCAAAATCTCCGGGAAAGAAGGCAAATCCTTTACCGGAAAAGCCAAAGTTTACGACAGCGAACAGGAAGCCAACGAGGCGATGAAAAACAACGAGGTAGTAAAAGGCGATGTCGTGGTCATCCGATATGTAGGGCCCAAGGGCGGTCCCGGTATGCCGGAGATGCTGAAGCCTACTTCTATTATCATCGGAGCGGGCTTGGGTGCGGATGTTGCCTTTATCACCGATGGAAGATTTTCTGGCGGAACACACGGCTTCGTCGTCGGGCATGTGACTCCGGAAGCGTACGCCGGAGGTCCAATCGGACTCCTTCAAAATGGCGACGAAGTCACCATCGATGCAACTGCCCTGACCATCAACTGCGATATTTCTGAGGAGGAATTTGCGGAGAGAAGGAAAAATTGGAAAAATAAAGACCTGAGCCATTTAATTGGAACACTTAAAAAATATTCTCAGTTGGTATCTACCGCATCTGAAGGATGTCTTACTGATAATGGATAAATGATATGAAAGATTCTAGAATAAGAGGAGCTGATATCGTGATCAAATCCCTGATAGCTGAAAATGCCAAATTCATTTTCGGATATCCCGGAGGAGCGATAATGCCCGTTTATGATGCCCTGTATGATTATGAAGATCAGATTCAACATATTCTGACCCGCCACGAGCAGGGCGCAATCCATGCGGCTCAAGGCTATGCGCGGGTCTCGGGTAAAGTGGGTGTGTGTATGGCAACTTCAGGTCCAGGAGCGACCAACCTGATTACGGGTATTGCCGATGCGCTGATAGACAGTACACCGCTTGTCTGCATTACTGGCCAGGTAGCCTCTCATTTATTGGGAACTGACGCATTCCAAGAAACTGATGTGGTGGGTATATCCATGCCTGCTACCAAGTGGAATATCCAAGTGCAGCGGGTGGAAGACATAGCACCTGCCATCGCCAGGGGCTTTCACATAGCGCGATCCGGAAGACCGGGACCGATTTTGATAGATATCACCAAAGATGCCCAGGTGGCGTTGGGGGAATTCAACTACGTTCCCTGCTTGAACATCCGATCGTATAAGCCCTATCCAAAGGTATCCGATAGGGAGGTTGAAGATGCTGCTGCCCTCATTAACCAAGCCGAACGACCTTATGTGTTATATGGGCAAGGGGTAATTATCGGCAAGGCCGAAAAGGAATTGGAAGCCTTTTTGAACAAAACCGGTATTCCAGCGGCGTGTACGCTCTTGGGAACTGGTGCTCTCTCTGAAGAACACCCCAATTACGTTGGCAAGCTGGGCATGCATGGAAACTATGGCCCAAATTTGCTTACCAATAAGTGTGATGTATTGATCGCAGTAGGAATGCGGTTCGATGACCGGGTGACAGGTGATCTTAAACGGTACGCCAAACAGGCCAAAGTCATCCACTTGGAATTGGACTGTGCCGAAATCGACAAAAACGTAAAATGCGCCGTGTCGGTATTGGGAGACTGCAAGGTTAGCCTTGCCAAACTTACCGAACAGGTGAATTCCGCCAGGCACGATGCCTGGATTGCCAAGTTCCGCGAACTGGAGGCCGAAGAGAAGCGGGTAGTTGTCGGTAATGACTTGTTGCCAACCAAGGTAGGCCTTACGATGGGGGAGGTAATCCGCCATATCAATGAGTTTAAAGCAGACGATGCCATCTTGGTAACGGATGTGGGGCAGCATCAGATGGTTGCTTGGAGGTATTTTGAATATAAGACTACACGGACACAGGTGACTTCTGGCGGTCTGGGGACCATGGGTTTTGCCCTTCCCGCGGCATTGGGTGCCCAGCTTCATGACTTTAACCGTCAAGTGATCTGTGTTGTGGGAGATGGAGGGATACAGATGACGATACAGGAATTCGGGACCATCATGCAGACCAAGGCACCGGTGAAGGTAGTCTTGTTGAACAACAATTTCTTGGGCATGGTAAGGCAGTGGCAGCAGTTGTTTTTTGACAAACGCTACTCATTTACCGAGCTGGAAAACCCTGATTTTGTAAAAATAGCAGAAGCCTATCGGTTTAAAGTTCAAAAAGTGGAAAAGCGCGATGACCTCCGTGAGGCGGTGGCGGAAATGTTTATCCATGACGGTCCTTATTTCTTAGAAGTAGTGGTTGAGAAGGAAGACAACGTGTTTCCCATGATTGCCTCAGGCAGCTCGGTAGAAGAAGTAAGACTAAGTTAATTTTAGACAGCATGAAGCGATATACAATTTCTGTTTTCACAGAGAACTTTATTGGTATTTTGAGTCGTATTACCCTGATCTTTACGCGAAGGGGGATCAATATAGACGGTTTTACCGCTTCCGAAAGCAGGGAGGAAGGCATCTACCGGATTACCATCGAAGTCACGACAACAGAGGAACATATCATCCAACTTTCCAAGCAGATAGATAAAATCATCGACGTCATCAAGGCGTTTTATTACACGGATGATCAGATGGTTTTTCAGGAAATTGCCCTATATAAAATACCCATTAGCAGCCTTGACCCTGGATTGGAAAAAGTGATCAGGCAACATAGTGCGCGTATTATTTCCGCGGAGAAAGATTTCGTGGTCATCGAATTGACCGGACACAAGGAAGACACACAGCAGCTTCTGGAAATGTTGAAAGATTTCAACGTGTTGGAATTTGTGCGGTCCGGTAGGGTGGCTGTAGCCAAGCCTATGGAAACCATAGATAAATATTTATAAAATCAATCAAATCTTACTTTATAACTATGAAACTGAAATTCGGTACAGTTGAAGAAAATGTCGTAACCAGAGAGGAATACCCGCTGGAAAAAGCCAAGGAAATTTTAAAAGACGAAGTCATTG
>JBBQXZ010000065.1:0-20096 GCA_038209145.1 Cytophagales bacterium
ATCTTACTTTATAACTATGAAACTGAAATTCGGTACAGTTGAAGAAAATGTCGTAACCAGAGAGGAATACCCGCTGGAAAAAGCCAAGGAAATTTTAAAAGACGAAGTCATTGCCGTGTTGGGTTATGGCGTTCAGGGACCGGGGCAGGCACTTAATTTGAAAGACAATGGATTCAACGTGATCGTCGGTCAGCGCAAAAGTTCCAAGACTTGGGACAAGGCGGTTGAAGACGGATGGGTACCCGGGGAAACCCTTTTTGAGTTGGAAGAGGCCTGTGAAAAAGGCACCATCCTTCAGTTTTTACTTTCAGATGCCGGCCAGATTTCTTTGTGGCCCACCGTCAAGAAGCATTTAACTCCCGGCAAAGCCCTTTATTTCTCCCACGGATTCGGAATCACCTACAAAGAAAAGACCGGAATCATCCCTCCCGCGGATGTAGATGTGATCTTGGTAGCGCCAAAAGGTTCCGGGACTTCCCTAAGAAGAATGTTTGTGGAAGGACGGGGGTTAAACTCATCCTATGCCATCTTTCAGGATGCCACAGGAAAAGCCAAAGACCGGGTAGTCGCTTTGGGAATTGGAGTAGGCTCGGGCTATTTGTTTGAGACAGATTTTTACAGGGAAGTTACCTCCGACCTTACAGGAGAGAGAGGTACGCTGATGGGAGCTATTCAGGGGATTTTTGCCGCGCAATATGAAGTATTACGTGCCAATGGACACACTCCTTCTGAAGCTTTCAATGAAACCGTTGAGGAGTTGACACAAAGTTTGATGCCATTGGTTGCGGAAAACGGCATGGACTGGATGTATGCCAACTGCTCCACGACTGCCCAAAGAGGTGCGTTGGACTGGTGGAAGCCATTTCGGGATGCCACCAAGCCGGTGTTTGAAGAACTTTACAACAGTGTAAAGACAGGTCAGGAAGCAGACAAATCCATCGAGTCCAACAGCAAATCTGATTATAGGGTCAAGCTGGAAGAAGAATTGAAAGAATTGAGAGAGTCTGAGATGTGGCAGGCCGGCGCAGTCGTCCGCCAATTGAGACCAGAAAATAACTAAAAAGGATGGCAGATAAGCTTTGGGTTTTCGATACGACACTTAGGGATGGCGAGCAGGTACCTGGTTGCCAGCTAAATACCCGGGAGAAAATTGTAGTTGCCCAGGCATTGGAAGCACTTGGGGTGGATATACTGGAAGCAGGCTTCCCCATATCCAGCCCCGGTGATTTTAAGTCTGTCGTGGAAATATCCAAGGCAGTGTCTGAACCCATCATCTGCGCGCTCTCACGGGCCGTGGAAAAAGATATACAGGTAGCCGCAGACTCCCTTCGCTTTGCGAAAAAGGGCAGAATTCATACGGGCATAGGCGTCTCCGGCTACCATATCCAACACAAGCTGCGCAGCACCCCGGAAGCGGTCATGGAACGCGCGATACACGCTGTCAAATTTGCCAGAAACCTGGTAGGCGAAGTGGAATTTTATGCGGAAGACGCAGGCAGGGCTGAGCCGGAATACCTGGCCAGCATCATACAGGCAGTCATCGCCGCGGGAGCCAGGGTCGTCAATATCCCCGACACAACGGGCTATTGCCTTCCGGAGCAGTACGGTGCCATCATTCGTTTTCTAAAAGAAAATGTATCCAATATCGACCAGGCGATCATCGCCACCCATTGCCACAACGACTTGGGATTGGCTACAGCCAACACACTGGCAGGAGTCATGAACGGCGCCAGGCAGGTGGAGGTAACCGTCAACGGTATCGGAGAGCGGGCTGGAAACACCTCGCTGGAAGAAGTCGTCATGGCCATCAAGAGCCACAGCGAAATCCCCGTGGTAACCCAGATTAACACCAAAAAAATCTACGAAACCAGCCGCATCATCTCCAAGCTGATGAACATGCCCATACAGCCCAACAAGGCCATCGTGGGTAGGAATGCCTTTGCGCATTCATCAGGTATCCACCAGGATGGGGTGCTAAAAAACAGGGAGAATTACGAAATCATAGACCCCAGAGATGTGGGTGTGGAAGAGTCCACCATTGTCCTCACGGCGAGGAGTGGCCGGGCCGCACTCAAGCATCACTTGACCCTTTTGGGATTTCCCGTGGAGGGTGCTGAACTGGATGAGGTCTACGAACGTTTCTTGGTGTTGGCGGACAGCAAAAGGGATATGGGGCGAAAGGAATTGCTTTCGCTCATTGGAGAACAACTCGAAGATTCTCCCTTTATCTCCCTGGAGCAAATCCGCTATCAGGGGGGAGAAGGTGAGATTGCGAGTGCATCGGTCACGCTTTCTATTGGAGGGAAAGCCCTTACAGCGGAAGCCGTCGGAAACGGCCCTGTAGATGCCGTGATCAAATCCATCAAACAGGTAATCGACCATACGGTCCTGCTGGATGAGTTCCTCATTCAAGCCATGACCAAAGGAAGTGATGATACCTGCAAAGTGCACATGCGTTTGATGAGCGAAGAAAAACCCTATCACGGGTTCGGTTCGGAAACGGATATTGTATTAGCTTCAGCCAAGGCATTTATCGATGCCTTGAACAAATTGCCAGTAAAGCAAAAAATGAGTAACAAACAGCATGATGGAAAATAAAACATTATTTGATAAAATATGGGATGCCCATGTGGTAAAATCCATCCCCAACGGACCGGATGTATTCTTTATCGATAAGCATTTTATCCACGAAGTCACCAGCCCGGTGGCTTTCTTGGGTTTGGAAACTAGAGGCGTGTCAGTCCTTTATCCGGAAAAAACCATTGCAACCCCAGACCATAACGTGCCTACGATAGATCAGGATAAGACCATCAAGGACAAACTTTCCCGCATGCAGGTAGAAAGGCTTCGCGAGAACTGCCAAAAATACGGGATTGACTTACACGACTTGGGCTCCGACCACCACGGCATAGTTCACGTGATCGGACCCGAGCTGGGCATTACCCAGCCGGGGATGACCATCGTCTGCGGGGATAGCCACACCTCAACGCACGGTGCCTTTGGTACCATCGCTTTTGGGATAGGAACCTCCGAAGTAGAAATGGTATTTGCCACCCAGTGCATCATGCAGGTAAAGCCGAAGAGGATGCGCATAACCGTTGACGGGGAGTTGGGCAAAGGAGTGACCTCCAAAGACATCATTTTGTATATTATCTCCAAGATTTCCGCCAGTGGCGGTACCGGCTATTTTCTGGAGTATGCCGGCAGCACCATCCGCAACTTGAGTATGGAAGCTAGGATGACCATATGCAACATGAGCATAGAAATGGGCGCTCGCGGTGGGCTTATCGCTCCTGATGAGACTACTTTCGACTACCTGAAAGGCAAGCAATATGCGCCTAAAGGAGAAGCTTGGGATACGACTCTCGCTTATTGGAAGACTTTAAAGACAGATGAAGACGCAACCTTTGACCTGGAATATTCCTACGATGCGGCCGATATCGAACCCATGATCACCTACGGAACCAATCCGGGCATGGGCGTGAAAGTGAGAGACATGATCCCTTCTACCGAAGGCATGGAGGGCAGCGAGAAGAAATCATACCTCAAGTCTCTGGAATACATGGGCTTCCAACCAGGGGAGGCCATGAAAGGCAAGAAAGTGGACTACGTGTTCGTGGGAAGCTGTACCAATGGGCGCATCGAAGACATCCGATCGGTGGCTAATTTTGTCAAGGGAAAGAAAAAAGCCGATAACATCACGGCCTGGATCGTTCCCGGATCCAGGGAGGTTGAAAAGAAAGCCATCGAAGAAGGCCTGGTCGCTATCTTGGAAGAAGCGGGCTTTAAGTTGAGGCAACCAGGCTGTTCGGCTTGTCTGGCAATGAATGATGACAAAATACCCTCCGGGAAATATGCGGTGTCTACATCGAACAGAAACTTCGAAGGAAGACAGGGACCCGGATCCAGGACGTTGCTGGCCAGCCCACTTACCGTAGCTGCGGTTGCCATCACCGGCAAAATTACCGATCCAAGGGATGTATTCGAAAATTAGTAAACGAGAATAAATTATGGCTTACGATAAATTCAATGTACTTGTCAGTAGGGTAGTTCCCATGTCTGCGGAAAATGTGGACACCGATCAGATTATACCCGCGCGATTTCTGAAAGCTACCGAGCGTGTCGGCTTCGGGGACAACCTTTTCCGCGATTGGAGATACGACAGTGAGGGCAATCCCAAACCTGATTTTGTGCTGAATGATTCCAGATACTCAGGAAAGGTCCTGCTTGCGGGTAAAAACTTCGGTTCAGGATCCAGTAGGGAGCATGCTGTGTGGGCCTTGTATGATTACGGGTTCAGGTGTGTGGTATCCAGTTTCTTTGCGGATATCTTTAAAAACAACTGTCTCAATATCGGCGTTCTCCCGGTGACGGTGACGGCTGAATTTGCCGATGAAATGTTTGCGGAAGTAGAAAAAGACCCGTTGTCCGAGGTAAAGGTAGATATTGATGCCCAGACGATTACTATCCTTTCGACGGGAAGGTCCGAAACATTTGATATCAATGCCTATAAAAAGGGAAATATGAAAAACGGGTTTGACGATATAGATTATCTGCTAAACTTGAAAGAAGAGATCGGAAAATTTGCCGAAAAAGCGTAATTACAATTTTTTCTAAAGATAAACGTTTTGTTTAGGTAATTTTTATCGTTGTTTTCAATAAATTAATAGCGAAAAATGGGTAGTAAAAAAAATATAGAAATCATGGATACTACCTTGAGGGATGGAGAACAGACCTCGGGGGTTTCCTTTTTACCTTCAGAAAAGCTTCAGATTGCTAAGTTGCTGCTGGAAGAACTGAAGGTAGACAGGATTGAAGTAGCATCTGCCAGGGTTTCTGAAGGGGAGATGGAGGGCGTGAAAAAAATTACTCATTGGGCGAAAGAACGGAAGTTCCTCGATAGAATTGAGGTACTGGGTTTTGTCGATACTCCCAAATCTGTGGATTGGTTGGTGGAGGCAGGTGCAAAAGTGCTAAATCTGCTTACCAAAGGATCTCTGAATCACCTGACACACCAACTTAAGAAAACACCTGAAGAGCATTTTCAGGAAATTGAAAACTGTATCCACTATGCCGTCGACAATGGCATAGCTGTCAATGTGTACTTGGAAGATTGGAGCAACGGGATGCGGAATTCGAAGGAATACACCTTGGCCTTGATTCAGTTTTTGTCCACCCTTCAGGTACGCAGGATCATGCTTCCCGATACCTTGGGCTTGCTTCAGCCGGATGAGGTAAAATCATTCCTGTTGCTTATTACCAAGAAATTTCCAGCGGTTCATTTTGATTTCCACGCACACAACGATTATGACCTCTCTGTAGCCAATGTGCTTCAGGCAGTGGCTTGTGGGGCGAAGGGAATACACACCACCGTCAACGGCCTCGGCGAACGCGCCGGCAATGCCCCACTCGAATCCGTGGTCGCCGTGATCAAGGATTTTACCGACTTTGACCTCGCTATCAAAGAAAACAAAATATACCGCATCAGCAAGCTGGTTGAGCAGTTTTCAGGCCTGCATATTCCGGCCAACAAGCCGGTGGTGGGAGAAAATGTATTTACGCAGACCGCCGGTGTCCACGCTGACGGAGACAATAAAAAAAACCTCTATTACAGTGACCTGATGCCGGAGCGCTTCGGCAGGACCCGGAAATATGCTTTGGGCAAAACATCAGGCAAAGCCAATATCCTCAAGAACCTACAGGAACTGGGCATTTCTCTTGAGCCGGACGAACTTACCAAAGTTACCCAGCGGATCATCGATCTGGGAGACAGGAAGGAGCGAGTCACAACGGAAGACCTACCGTATATCATTTCGGATGTGCTGCAAAACAACAGCATCAAGACCGACATCAGCATAGATGGCTACCACATGGTACACTCCAAAGGGCTTAAACCATCGGTACAGCTGCGGATGAAGATTTATGACGAATTTTACGAGCAAAACTCCTCAGGGGATGGTCAATACGATTCCTTTATGAAGGCCGTGAAAAAGATCTACAAATCCCTCAACAAGGAATTGCCCAAGCTCACGGATTTTCATATCAGTATCCCTCCTGGTGGCAAGACAGACGCCTTTGTGGAGTGTGTGATTACCTGGGATTACGGCAAGATCTTTAAGACCAAGGGCCTGGACAGCGATCAGACGATCGCTGCCATGAAGGCAACGGAAAAAATGCTGAACATCATCGAACAATTAAATAAAAGCAACCAAGAAAAATTGAATTCCTATGGAAATGAATATAGCCCTATTACCTGGTGACGGTATAGGACCTGAAGTAGTCGATCAGGCTGTAAAAGTAATAAAAGCCATCGGCGAAAAATTTGGACACCAGATTACCTTTGAAACAGCACTGACGGGGGCTGCTGCCATCGATGCCGTTGGGGTTCCTTATCCGGATGAAACGCACGCAGTTTGCCTGAGATCAGACGCCGTTCTTTTTGGAGCCATTGGTGACCCCAAGTATGACAATGACCCTTCCGCCAAAGTAAGGCCGGAACAGGGACTGTTGTTGATGAGGAAAAAACTTGGCCTTTTTTGTAACGTTCGGCCCACCTTTACTTTTCCTTCCTTGGTCGACAAATCTCCGCTAAAGCGGGAGCGCATCGAAGGAACTGATTTGGTTTTTCTCCGGGAACTTACGGGAGGCATTTACTTCGGGGAGCCCAGGGGAAGAAGTGAGCAGGGAGACCGGGCCTTTGATACCTGCGTGTACAATGTCTATGAGATTGAGCGCCTGGCTCGGATGGGATTTGAATTTGCCCAAAAAAGAAGAAAGTTGCTTACCTGTGTAGACAAAGCAAACGTGCTTGCCACCTCCCGGCTTTGGAGAGAAACCGTACAGCGGCTTGCTCCCGAATATCCGGATGTCAGGGTGGAGTATGAATTTGTGGATGCGGTGGCCATGCGGCTGATCCAGTGGCCCAAGGCCTATGACGTCTTGATTACCGAGAACTTGTTTGGGGATATCTTGACCGATGAGGCGTCCGTTATCAGCGGTTCCATGGGCTTGATGCCTTCGGCTTCTTTGGGATCCGACACCAAGTTATTTGAGCCGATTCATGGTTCCTACCCCCAAGCCGCCGGCAAGGACATTGCCAATCCTTTGGCTACCGTGCTTTCCGCAGCGATGATGTTCGAGTATGCCTTCGATCTACAGGACGAGGCAACCGCCATATCCGAAGCGGTAAACCGTTCCCTGGAAGCCGGGATTGTCACCGAGGATCTGGCCGGAGAAGGAGACAAGGCCTACAAAACCTCCGAAGTGGGCGATTGGCTGGTCAAGCAGATATTGAGCTAAATAAGTCAAGAAAAGATATAGGCCGGAACGTGATGCGTTGCGGCTTTTTTTTGGTATTCGACTGATGAGAATGTTCTTTTGAGCAAAATAGAATATTTTTTCAAGCATTGAAGGCAGATAAAGCGGATGACACTGATTTTTACTGATTTTTTGTGGGCTTTACTACTAATCTACCAATAGTTCTTTAAGTATTAGTTTGACTTTCTCTATTTCAGTATCCGTTAAGTTGTCAAAATATATAATGATTCGTTGCTTATCGATGGTGCGAATCTGGTCAAGTACTACCCAACCTATTTTATTATCCTGCTTAACTTCCACCCGTGTTGGATACTTCTTTGATTCACTTTTCAGGGGAGCAATTATGACCGTATTGAGGTATTTATTCATCTCATTTGGGGAGAGGATCACACAAGGCCTTGTTTTTTTATTTCGCTGCCAACGGTGGGGTCAAGATTTAACAAAACTATCCGGTATTGATTTAAATCCATTCCTCAAAATTCTCGTCTTCAAAAACATCCGTCAGGAGTAGGTTGTCATCTCCGGATTCATGCATCTTTTTAAACGCTGCTTCCCATCCTTTAGGCGGTTTAGCTTTGGGCTTGATGATGATATGACCCTTTTTCAAAATCAATTCGACTTTATCTTTGATATTATATTATACCTTTCCCAAATGCTTTTGCTCAATCGAATTCCTTTTGAATTACCTATTTGAATAACTGAAACATCCATAACCTTCCTTTTCGTAATTATAAAGTTATTTCTTTGATTTCAATTTTTAAAGCGCTTTTGTCTTTTTTTTAGAGGGGAGAAAATTCAAGATGAGTCGGAATCAATCTCAGCAATATCAGAAAGAAAAATGGGGTCACTAACTGCTTTTTTGAGCAAAGAGATTTTCTCATCTCGATTCTCATCTATATCCTCGATGGTAACTCTCACCCTTTTTTTGGAACGAAATCTATCAGGCAGATTGATAATTAACTGATTATTCTTTTGAACGTCATATGTTTTCTTAAAGGTCTGAAGCTACTTTTTTGTAAAATCACAAAATGTTTCCTTAAGTTCGAGTTTCTAACACTTACCCCGATCGTTTTGGCACTTCGCTCCGACTGTGACGCAAAACATGTTGATCACCCGGGCCTGATTATATGAACTTCCTTAAAACAGATTGTCCGCATCCCTCTTTTAGCCTTTGAAAAAAACTTTGAAATCCTCGATCCATTAGATACATTACCTCAATTGGAAGGGTTAGTTTATGAATTGGAATTTTTTAATTTCCTATTGGGCTTTGGGAATAAGTCAAATTCGTGTATTTGCCTCCTGTAACCTGAATCGTTTCTTTATTCTGGGCTTTCCCAAGTTTTGCCACATTATATTAAGGTAATATTTTTAAACATCTACCTGAAATGAAAAGCTTCTGCCTTGCTTTTGCAATAGGCAGCATCACTTGCCATCGTAAAAATGGGAAGCGCTGCCATTGCTTTTATTATAGATGGTGTCGCTTGTATTAAAACCATTTTAAAGTTAGAAAATAATTGAATTTCTGCTATATTTTTTTCTAAACCGGATTGTCTAATATAGTCTTGAAATGATTCTCTTGTCAAGTTGTTATTATAAGCAAAAATTGCTTCCACGACTTGATTTTCGGCTAAGGAAGAGCACCTTTCTATTAAATAGGAATCTATGTATTTTTTAGGCTCTTCCGGCATGGGCTGGTTAGGATAAATTTGCCTAAGATTAGCGGAATTTGAAATGCTTTGTAGATTAGTATAAGCGTTTTTAGGTGAAATCAATCCCATAGCTACCCGATGTTCGTAAGTGGGGTTAATCGGAATGCAGGTATCTTTTAGCATTTTTTCGATTATAAAAGGATGAATCGTCGGGAAAGATTGACATAACAGTGCCATTATGCCTGTTACAATCGAACTGGCCATAGAAGTTCCCGAACGCTTTTCGGACTGTTTTTGAAGGCCTACAGAAAACACATCTTCACCCGGTGCAAGTATGTCTGGCTTTAAACAGATTGTCTTTCCATACCGGTGATTACTTCCTGAAAATTTGGATGGATTTCCAACACTGTCAAATGAACCAATCGAGAAAACATCAGGATACCATCCGGGTGAACGGCTTTTTCCAGCCCCTCCATTGCCAATAGCTACTATAGGGATAATTCCTCTTTTTCGGATCTCTTCGATGGCCGGTTGAAAGATTGGGGTAGAGCCTAATACGCCCAACGGCATATTTAGCAAGTGGAGATCGAACTGTAACAACCAATCCAAACCATGCAAAATTCTGGCGATAGTATTGCCTCCGTCTACAACTTTACCTATATAAAGCGAACTCTCCGGAGCGATGCCCAAGGAGATGCCGTCTTTTTCGCAACCGGCAATCAAGGTAGCATTGAATGTTCCATGCCCCGAGCTATCCGTAGGAAAAGTAGGTGTTGCTGAAAAACCACTGTAGCTAATAAGGGTAGTATTTTCTACTTTCCCAATAAGTGAATGGCTATTGACTGCCAACCCGGAATCCAGCAAGCCAATGCGGATGCCTTTTCCGGTTAACCCTTTCTCCCTGAAAAAGGGAAGATGAAGGCAGTCAATATGCCAAGACACGTTATGCTGCTTGTTAGAGCAACTCATGTTTATCGGTTCTGACGATGTAGGTAATCCCTTCTCCGAGATGGCCGAGAAGGTCCAATCCAGCCGTGACCAACAGCGATATTCCCTCTGTGGCTTCTACCACTTTGGGAGATACACCTAATTTACCTATTTCCGGAAATGTATCCATGATGTTACCAAATCCTTTGCGGGGAATACCTCCGTTCGTTCCACCACCTTGTGCAAATTCATGATAGATTCTAATATTCTTTACCCATATAGCAATTTCTTCGTCTGTTTTTATCGTAACGTCAAAATAGGGGGTGTGGCTGTGTTCTCTTTCTGCCAAGTCTTGCAAGAACAAAGCCAACTCCTTGTCAGATAACTCCCAATGGTAGGCGCCTAGCTTATTCAGCAGGTTTGCTTTTTCCCGGTCAGCGACATCTAATACAGCCATTAATGCCATATGCACAATGCCATATGCAAAATTAAAGCCAGCCATTACATCTCCGGCAATATTTACCCCTTTGACAGGCACCTTATTCCATTGGGCAAAACTAATTCCTCCTGTAGCTAATGTATTGATGCTTAGTCCTCCCCATTGATACCACCAGATAACATGGGCCCAATAGCTAGGTGCCTCAAAGACATCGTTTTTGGCATTATCCAACGGAATCATATAGGGTTCTCCCATAGGAATGGGATTGGCAGAAAACTGCGCGAGCCAGCCAAATAGCACATCGGCAAGATTCATGGCGAAATCAAATTTACTTAGACTGGATGCTGGGTTGGGATCCTTATCTCCAAAGTAATCAATATCAGCAGCATAATCTAGTAGCGATTTCCCGTCTTTTACCACAGCAATGGGACCGAGAATCAAATGAAACACACCATAAGAAATTCCCCATCCTGTTATTTTGGATCCCTGATCCGGTAACCCTGAGGTAACTTCTTGAAAATCCTGAAAGGGAAGTGTAGAAAACATCGCTTTGTGAATCAGCGTAACGGGTATTGCGGCTACTAAACTGATGAAACTCAAGAATGTCAACTCTTTTCCATCTGTAATCATTTTGTATAAATCAGAAATAAATGGAATTTCCCATTTCTCATTCATCATCCCTTTAAACGCCTCCAAGAGCAAGGCCACTAAATCCAGTAGTACATCCAGGATCGTATTGATGATTTCTAGACTGGTAATGGCTAAGGCTTTCATTAATTCCAGAAATGCTCCCAGCAAATATTCGGGGGAATGGCTCGGGTCTTTGAAAATTTTCTCAATAAAATCAAATGAGCTTTGGAAAGATTCAATTATTGTTTCCCCGTTTGCACCCAGTTTATCCCTTAACGTTGCCAGTAAGTCTGAAATGATACCACCGTGTTCGCCGACTATTGCTGGGAACTGAATATCAGTGGAATGTTGGGCATTTTCGGAGAAGCGTGACATGATCCAATGTATCTTTTCTTCTGCATTGGATTGATGGGCGACTGGTGCGGGACGTGTGGTAGTTGTGAGTTGTGTGAGCTGATTGACAGCATTTTCTACGTCGTCGTTGATCGTTTTCTCTAAAGAAGAAAAGAATTTGTCTGAAATTTCTTTTAATTTCAAGGGGAAAGTTTTCATGGTATCCATCCCTGAATTAAACTCCTGAACAAAGAAATCATGGGTGTGCAATATATCGGACCAATCCAGTTTCGATAAAAGCCAGGCAATGGCTTTTTCGATGGTAGCTCCAATTTTTTCAATGATCTTCCCAATAAACTCGCCAATAACTCCGGTGTGATGGATGATAAACTGATAAGCCTCGTTGGCATATTTCAGCGTCACTACGACTAACTGCCCTGCCCCGGATATCAGATCGCCCACCACGTTGGTTGCACCGGTAAACAGGTCACGGCCCATATTTTCACCTCCCTGCATGATATCCTCACCTATGTGTAATATATTTCCGGTAATAAGGTCCTCCCCAACCTTGTCAAGGGTGTTGATCACATCTTTTCCCATATGTTTGGCTGTGTCCACGACATCGTGAGCCACGTTTTCGGCTGTGTGCACGATTATCTGGCCCGCATCCGTCACAAAATGGCCAATGGAATCAAAAAACCCTTGCTCTGTAGCTCCGTTCAACATTTTTGCACCCTTGGTCAGATCTTGCACCTGCTCTTTGCTAAGCGGTTGGTAAGTGGCGCCATTCGCTGCACTAAAATCCATCATAAAGTGGCTGTCATCCATATTCTTGGCTAATACAGCCCGGTCATGATGGAAGCCGTGAGGCGTGCGGTTATAGGAATATTGAACAGCCTTTACCATACTTTGCATCATCGCTTGTACATGGTCGCAGGCATCTTTGTCAAACTCTGGTTTTATTCCCAGTTTGTCGCGGTTGTCATGCAATGCTCCGTCATTGAGATCCAGAATCTTCTTGTGCAGGTCTACATCCGGACATGCAAAAAACCTGTCAAACGAGCTCATGGTATTCGTATGGATGCGTAGGGTAGGGCAGCTGAACTGAGTAGCCGGAATATTGACCGCTATGCGGTTCATCTGATTAGGCTGTACCCTTACAGGTTTAATCGGGTCAATGGTATACCAATTTCCGGCAATTTCTACCGCTGTTTCTTCTGATGCCCAAATGTCTAGGTTTACAACATCACTTGGAAAATTGAAAATGGTACGGTAAGTATTGAAGGGTGTAACATTACCGCTTTCTACTTTATAATCTTCCGTAAGTGACGTGTGGGTGGTAATCTTAATCGCTATGGAGGCGGCATCTTCTTTCGTTTTCCGGGCAGTGGACCCTTGAGTCTGATTGTTGTAATCAAACACGAACTCACCGTTTCCTGTTACTTTCAGGTCAGAATACCCAAAATCATTGTAGTCTACATCTAATTGCATGGCTCCGGCGGGCACGTTCAGTTGTGCACCGAAACTGACATGATAATCTGGATCAGGAAGGCCACTTACTTCCAAAATAATATTGTTTGATGCCCGGTAAAGAATGTATGCTACCCTGGCTTGTGGCAAATTCCCTACGGCCATGTCTATGATTTGATCGGCGTCCTGTACCTTTGGAAACCATGTCAGATCATCCGCTTTGTTGGGGTTAACGTAAAAATGTTTCTGCGTTTTGCCATCCATCTCTGTAGTCCCTACAATCACCATGGGAGCACCTTGACCATCATCATCCGTGCCTTGGTAGATGTGGGTTATGGATTTGCGTTGTGTTACCATTCGGGGCTTCCATTGATCTTTAAAATTTGCGCAGTCGGTTTGGGACAAATCGTTGCTGATGCCTTCTGTTATAACGAGCTGACTTGGTTCATCAGGCGTTAATCCGAAGGCAAGCGCCACAAATAGTTGGCCGCTTTGGTTTTGGGATACATGGAAAGCATGTGCTTGCCAAGCTTGACCGTAGTTGTTTGTCAGATTGAATTTCTGCCAGCCGGTAGGCGCGCTTTTATCCCGGTAGACCATATAAAATTGATGATCCTCACCTATGGCGAAGGAAATGGTATTGCCGGTGGCATCTTTGATATTGTTTTGAATGCTTAAATATTTCATGGAATCTGTATTTTTTTAGGAAAAGGAAGGGAATATAACACAACGTGTAGGCAGCAGTGCTGTTATGACTGCTTCTTGACGCTGACTGCAAAATAGATGTACAGGATTTGAATACCCTGTTTCGATACACTTACAATACTAATCAATAAAACAAAAACTTTAAATTTGTTATCAAATCCAGGTTATTGTTGAATACCGGGTTTACTATTTTAAAGGTTTGCCCTCCGGGAAAAACGAAGCGGTTCATTCCATTAAAAATAGTGGTGAGGTCACTGGCAATCCTATCTTCGTTCACGCTTGACAGAAGCGTATTACGAAGTGAAATGCCATAATTAGAAAAATCAGAGTTTAAAAGATTTTCCAGCTTACCAAGCCAATTTCCGTCATTGCTATTACCTGCATCAGGAATATCCTTTTTAACCACTACATTCATTCCACCGCCCGTGACACTATCCATTGTGATGGTCAGGTGCCAGTTGACCCAGGCCTTCTGCGAGGCAATTTCTTCGAGGGCATGGTACTTTATGCCTGCCCATACTTTAGCCTCATAGTTGTATTCCGCATAGCCCGTAACATTTATCACATTGGTTCCTGGGGAAATATGAATCACACTGGAAGTCTTTGAGCTAAATGTGAGGTCTGAGGGAAATGTTCCAATAGGTCCTTCGCTTGAGGGTAATGTAATGGTACTGGAAGAGGAAAAGGTGCCCCCATCCTTTGTGACTATAAAGGGATGATTGGAGGTGTTTCGGCTAAAAGACACCGACCTTTCGCCTATTTTTTGGATATCTAAAGAGAAATTGGTGATTTTGGCCAATGTCGGGAGCAAATATTCGTCGATAAATACCCTTCTGGAAATAGCCATCGTCCCAAATACATCCTCTGATGTGACAAAATTGCCTCCCCAAGGCCCCACATTGGATGGAAATGCACGATGGTTTGTCATCACATTGAAATTTAATGTGTCGAGGCCAGGTTGTAAGTCCTGTTCGTGCGGATTGCCCTGGGGAAGGAAAAGATTGGTGGAAAACGTAAAATCAGTTGGCAGAAAAGTTGGGGCTAATGGCTGTACATTGTTGGGATTGTTGACAGCAATAGTATAACCGAGAATATGATGCCCATTTTGTTGGGTCTGCTTCATATATTCGTTCATGTAAAGTACGAAGTAGGAATTTGATGATGGGTCTGTACTGATATTGACAACTTGAGTAGTACCTGGTATAGGATTACCATTATTATCCAAATCGACCACCTGTGCCAACGGTGGCACTGTAGTAGACGATGTATCCCAATTCGCCAGATTGGCGTTTTGAAAATCCATGAATAATTGCCGGATTGAAAACATTTCACCGCCCAAGTTATATACCTCGTTTTGAACTTCCTGGGGTAGGTTTCTTCTATCAATGTTTTCAAAATCCAAATCTACCCTAAATCCAATAGTCCAGTTGTCAATAGATACGCGCTTCTTTTTGGATGCGGGTCCGTGTCCAACCTAGAACTCAAAATACCCTTTCCGAAGGCTTACTATGAACACTACCGTATGATTTTGATTCGGCACATTCAACTTGACAGTGGGAGGGGCCATTACTGCTTTCAGGGTGGCGTCTTCCGCATCGATTTTCAAGGTAACTTCGGGCAATATCCCGTCTTTAGCACCAGTAAGGTACTTAAGGTTTGCGTTGATGTTGTTTTGGGTCAGAGCTACGACCGTGTCATAACCCTGAAGATTTGTTTCTAATATTGTTTTCATGATGTAATAAATTGATTTGTTAAAAGAAATTTAAGATTGAATGATTGCATAATTAATTGTCTTATTTTTAGGCAGGTATTTCAATTTTGCACCTTTATCAAAGATCTCCGATGTAGGACGTATTTTGCGGATCTTTCTTAATCGGACATGGTCTGGGGTTTCCGTGACTTTAATTTCGAAATTATGATTGTCGTATAGCGCTTATTTCTTACCATTCATCTCCTTAAAATTTCTTTGGATTGCAAATAGGAGGAAATTGCCAACTGAATCTCATATTTTAAAGATATGGATTTCTCTCATAAGGAAAAATACCCGAATCGGAGTATTTTTTTATTCAATTATTTTTTAATTAATAAAATTCTCCCCTTAATTATCAATAAATATTAATAGGCTTAAAAAAATATTTTTTATCGTTAATTTAATTATATATAGAAAATGCTAATTGGCATTTGTTTTATGAGATTTTTTTTCTAAAAAGATTTGGATCGATACCGGTCAATGGGCAAACCGTCAATTCTTCATGATTTAGGATGCGGTTTTAGCCCAGCGGAACCTTCAGTTTTGCTCCCCCAGGCATATCTGAACTTCCCCAAATCGGTTCCTTGACTTTAAATACTCCGGAAATGGTCATTCTTTTAATCAATTCACCAAAATTATTTATCAGGACTTTGACAAAGACAAGGTTTGTATTCGAACAAACCTTCAAACCTACCAAAACCATAAAGTAGGGAATGTGGTGGTAAAATTATGATTAAAGTCGGATAGTAGTGTCGTCCGGAAAGTGATGTAGAATGGGGATATTTTTTAAGATATTCATAAATATAGATAGTTATTGGAAATAAGGGGTAAATCGGAGCGAAGCATAGATCCCGTAGAGCGCAGCGGTTACGGGATATTGTTGAAACCGCAGCGTAGCGGATATTCCTAGATTGATATCGAATGGGGATCGATTTGGAACCCCGGTTTCATTGGTTTTTTGGGATTGCATGGTACCAAACCCCAACGGGGTTCAACCTCTCAATAACCGGGGGAGCGGCGGCAGCGGATCCCCCGGGCATACGATATAGCCCATCCGCTGTTTTGGCCACCCGGAAGATTGACCAATCCATACTTTCCCGCCAAAACCCGTCCATCTCCCTACCGCCGTTGGTTGGCATTTCGATTCTCCTGTTATTCTACCCCGGTGACCGGATCCGGTGCAAGACCAGCGTCAAAAAACATTTCCCAAAGTCACAGAATTGACCGAACCGGCAAAAATGTAATCAGGGCCTGTCAAGAGAAATCACAATCCCCCGGGATCTCAGAGACGCCTTGAACCCGGCCGGGACGTATTTAAATCCGGCCGGCTTAAAAAGCCTTTACAAGAATTTATTTGGTTAAAAATTTATTTTTCAACGGAAAATCGGGTCCATAAAACAATAGTCGGAGAACACGCATTCCGCAAGCCCGGTTTGGATAAAAATTTGGTCAAGGCTTCGAAAAGGAAAATAATATTCAGACACCCGGGAGGTAAAGCTTGAAGCAATGCAGATTGTCCGTTATCACTATAAGCGTTGTATTTTGCGTATTCAGAATAAGGCAATTGAAAATCATATCAATGTCACTTACCAAAATGTCTGTTCCTCGACCGTATGAGCCTGCATAAAAACTGTGATAAATGTCAGCGTCTCAATTATAAAAATCTTTGTTAAGTTGCTTTGTTATCCATTTGTATCGGTACGTTATGTCGGCAAAAGTATTTGTCGACATTCTTAAATTTTGATTAAAGGTTTCAAACCAATTTGATACACTCATATTTTATATATTCCGTTCTGTTTCAGTGTCGTCTTTACAATGACCGCCAACGTGTTCGTGTATGGTTAATGGCGGATTTCGAAGCACTTAACTTTCAGTTTAGCACTTGGTTTATTAAATGCTAAAATGTTGAATTACAGAACAAATGATTTGTATACCTTTGACTGTACGGAAAGTTAAGCTCATTTCTTAAATTTGCAGCGATGATAAAAAATGAAAGAAGATGCTACGATAAATTCTTCAAGCTGATGGTCGTGGAACTCCAACAAAAAGGCAAAACCTTGGTTGAAGTGGGGAATGATCTTGGGATAGGAGTCGATCTGGTACGGCGCTGGTCCAGGGAGTTGACGTTGAGCAAATCCGGGAGCTTTCCCGGAAACGGGAGGCAGCTTCTGACCGAAGAACAAAAAAGGTAGTATCGCTGGTAAAGGCACTGAGGGAAGCTGAAATTGAATTGGATATATTAAAAAAGGCGGTACGCATCTTCGCCAGGAGAAACAGCAACATTACTGGTTCATGAAGGATCACAGGCACAGGTATACTGTTGAGAAGATGTATGGGTTTTTTGCACCAAGATCATTTGGATTTCGATGAAGGTGGTCTGAAGTCAGCGAGATTATCAAAGGAAAGTTATTTGAGCCACTATTCATTGTTATTTTTTACCTTATAGGCTTGATTTGGATGATTTAGAGTGGGATAAAGTCTTTCTATTTTATTTTCTTTTATCAATTCGGGGAAAACTTTATTCTTGAGATATTTTGATTCTTTCCCAACCTCGATAGCTATCTCCTCTAAGGTCTTAAATTCATCTGCACATGAATTGAGAATTAAATGAAATAATTCCGGTTTCTTAATCCTCGTTTTAGGTTGGTTACTTTTTGTCTTTTTAATAAGTTCATTGTGCTTTAAATCCGAAAACCCTACTTCAGAGGTGTCCACCTTAACTCCATCAGAGGTGTCCACCTTAACTTCAGAGGTGTCCACCTTAACTTCATCAGAGGTGTCCACCTTAACATCAGAGGTGTCCACCTTATTTGCAGAGAAGATTCCGATTTTTTGAGGTTCAAAATTCTCATTGAGATGATAAGTAGTCCATCTTCCCTTATTTTCTGATATTAAATAACCTGCCCTACACAATTCCTGCAACAAACCTGTGATGTCTGTCCTATGGAGGTCCAAAAGATACTGAAGTCTATTATTAGTTATTTCTCCTTCGATTTGGCAGGATGCCAATATGGTTAATTCATTTTTACCCAACGTGTCAACTTGATTTCCAAATAATTTCTTTATAGAATCAAAAGTATCTTCAGGTATTATGCTAAACATTGGCAAGTCTAGTACCAGCCGATCAGGCTGATTTTCAATTCTTAAATATGGTCTTCGCCAATGGGCATACTCCCAACCTGCCATAATTTTATTTACCCCACTGCCCGCCTTCTCAGCACTCCCTATCATTAAAAACATTTTTTGAAGATTGGGATTTCGGCACTCACTTATTCCACCATGGTAATACTGAGGAAGGGAAACGAGTAAAGTCCCCGGATTGGAGAAAATAAAGTTCTCTTTTGTATGTTCAATCACAATATTACCCGGAGCCGTATAATCCGTGTGAATGAGTACATTCACAAATGATTCACGGAGAGCGACATGGGCGGGGGTTTCGTCTTTTCGGATTCCTTCTTTTAATTGAAATGGTTTAGGGAGACTTGAAGATAACTTTGGCCACACTTTCAAATAGAAATTTAAAAGATTGGCTTCCCAAGTTCCGTCAGGATAAATCCTGTCAGTCCACCTAGTGTCCTCATCATTACTCAAAATCTCTCTGAAATCAGGAAAAAAACCAGGAATACATTCTAGATCAGTGATAGATTCTGATTTGCCAAACATCAATAAAGCTGCGACTGTCAAACCTTCTTTTTTACTAACCCTGTCTTTGCGATAACCGCCCAGCTTTTCCAAAAAATCCCGGTCATCAAGTATCAGCCATGGATGAGATGGCTTGGTACTAGCAAATAATTGCCTGTATTTTTTCAAACTAGCAAGGTCAACATCTTCTAAAGAAAATCCTTCCAAAATCCTGCTATCCTGGTGCAATTTATTGTCCGCATCAGCAAGCATCCGTCTTACCTCTTCATTGGTGCATCGATAATCCCCTTCATGGTTTCTTTTGTATGTATTATCAAAAGGGTTTTTGGTGAGATGTAGAGGTTTTTGAGTTCTCAAGGCAGCAGGGATTTTAAAAACAAGCAACATCTTGCCAGCAAATTCAATTATTTTGAGGTCATCTTCCTGTAAAAGAGACTGACTTACTGTAGATCTATTATTGGCATTGTCCCAGAAAATCTTTTTATATTTTGATATTTGTTCCTCCTCTAGTCCTTCTACTTGAACCTTGCCACTTTTCTCTTGAACGCCCAATACAATATGACCTCCCATGGAATTGGCAAATGCAGAGTAAGTTTTCCAAAAATCATGAGGAAACCCTCCTTTTGCTGACTTGTATTCTAATTCGATGCCTTCATTATTGGGATAAGCATCAATTACCGTCCAAAATAGATTAAAATCATCCTGGTTAAATATATCTAACTGCCTGTTATTCATATGCTCATTTTATTTTAATCCATATAAAACAGGGGAAATTTGCCTCATCTTGACTTTTTCAAGAATTTTGGCTAACTCCAATTCTGTTGAACGAACCGTTCCGAAAACGGGTTTTCTCACGGCAACGCCGAACAGATTTGGGAAACTTCATCCCCCTTTTATTTTTTTTACACCTAAACTTTCTCCCCATCCGGATATCCGGCCGAAAAATGACTTGTAACTCCGTTGCCGCCTGAATGAAGTAGAACGGCAAGTATAAGCCTGGGCGGGTTTTCGAAGCAAATCCTTTCAATTCATCGTAAGGTTCATTCCTTGTCTGATGATCATCTTTAGACGTTCACCCTGCATTACGCTTATTAATGTTGTGTGGTCGGCTTTTATTTTTTCTTTACCCACTTGCTTTTGGATTTCAAATATGCTTTGAGTTCTTCGAAAGTCATATTCGAGATTTCTTTGGCAATCCTTTCCTTTTCAGCCCTAAAAAAGGCTACTGTATCAA
>JBBQXZ010000066.1:0-19798 GCA_038209145.1 Cytophagales bacterium
CGCTCCGGTCGTCTTGGCAGCTAACGTGGATGAAACTTCTGGTGCTTTGCCATTTACCGTAAACCTAACAGCGGAAGCCAGGGATCCGGAAAAAGATGCCTTGACCTATCATTGGGACTTGGGGAATGGGGAGATAGTGGAAACACAAGAACCCACCCTCAGTTATACTTACGACCAAGTTGGGGAATTCACCATCCAGTTGAAGGTAAGTGATACGGAAAAGCTATCCAGCGATGCCATGCCTTTGGAAGTCTATGCGGGGAATATTGCGCCCCTTGTTCAAATACAAGTGAAAGGCAACCAAAGTTTTTATTTCCCCGACCAGCAGGTGGCCTATCAGGTGATAGTAACCGACCCGGATGATCCCAGTGCAGGGACGGATTTAACCAGCCTTTTCGTAATGGCAGATTACATCGAGGGATTCGATCGGGCAGAAGCTGCACTTGGACACCAAATCATGTCAGACGCCATGACAGGAAAGAGCATCATGGAATCCCTCACCTGCAAAACTTGCCACAAAGTAGATGAGCCTTCTGTTGGTCCCGCATATACCGATGTAGCCAAAAAATACAGGAACAATTCCTCAGCAATAACGCACCTGACCAATAAAATCATCAAGGGTGGTTCCGGCGTCTGGGGAGAAACCATGATGCCCGCCAATCCTGCCGTAAAGGAAGGAGATGCGAAAAAAATCATTGCATGGATTTTCTCTTTGGGCGATGACAAAAGCAACCAGCCTTCTCTACCTGCTGTAGGCACTGTAAATCCTACTTTGGGAAAGGCCTCTTCCCCCAATGGGGTCTTGCAGCTGTCAGCAACTTTTATGGACAAAGGAGGAGAAAACATCAAACCGCTTACTGGCGGAAATACCGTCTATCTCCGCAACAGTAGCCTAGACCTTTCGGAAGCAAGTCTTCAGGGTATATCGAAATATGAAGTGGAAGGGAGGACTGTTTTAATATCTCCGACAGATAAATTGGCTAGCGCAAGTTTTGAATACATAGATTTATCAGGTATTGGTGCCGTAGAAATAGGATTGGCTAGTCAGAGGCCGTTGGATTTTGGCTATCAAGTTGAGTTGCGTCTGGGACAACCCGACGGACCATTGGTGGGACAGTTGGTGGTAAGGCCTGGTGAAATGAAGGCAAGTACTGCCAACAGGTATAGTGGTGAAATAATAATGCCTGTAAATTCATCGGCAGGCGGTACCATTGAAGATCTTTTCTTGGTGACAAAACCGCTAAATGCAGAAGAGTCAGTAAATCTGGAACTGGTTTCCATGGAAGTAAAATCAAGGTAATTTTTAAGACATTTCTATTCGCCTATTAGAGAGCCCTTTGAAAACCAGTTTTGTTTTCAAAGGGCTTTTTTTATTGAAATGATGGGGACAAATCAAGTGTCAGGTAAATAATCTGAACTTATGTGAATACCTATTAGTTGTATAGACACATAAAATTAAACCAACATGAAATCACAACCTTTATTAGAACCCATTAATTTGGGCGATTTGACATTGAACAACCGGGTGATTATGGCCCCCATGACCAGGTCTAGAGCTTCAAACGCGGAAAATAAACCAACAGAAATCCACGTTACTTATTACACACAGCGAGCATCCGCAGGCCTGATTATTACAGAGGGCTCACAAATCTCCAAAAAAGCGGTTGGATATATTAATACGCCCGGCATCTATTCCAGTGAACAAACGGATGCATGGAAGAAAGTCACTCAAGCAGTTCATGACGAAGGAGGAAAGATTTTTATCCAACTATGGCATGTGGGTAGAATTTCTCACCCTGACTTCCATGATGGAGAACTTCCACTTGCTCCGTCACCTATCAATCCCCATGCTAAGTCTTTTACTCCCAAAGGCTTTAAAGACACCGTGGTTCCCAAGGAAATGACCCTAGAAGAAATTCACCAAACTGTTGAAGACTTTGGTCAGGCAGCCAAAAATGCCATGGAGGCAGGATTTGACGGCGTGGAAATCCATGCTTCAAACGGGTATTTGCTGCACCAGTTCTTCAGCCGGACTTCCAACGTCCGGACGGACGGGTATGGAGGAAGCATTGAGAATCGGTCCAGAATCCTATTTGAAGTAATAGACGCAATTAAGAAGCACATACCTGAAAACCGGATCGGCATTAGGTTCAACCCTTCGCTTCACGGAGTTTTTGGAATGACCATGGATGAAGAGACCATTCCAACTTTTGATTATATCATCGAACGATTAAATACCTATGACTTGGCCTACGTCCATCTCTCCGAGCCTTTCACAGATGTGTCAGAATTGTCCTTTGCAGAGACCGATATAGCAGGAAGATACCGGCCCATGTACCGGGGAACGTTGATTATCAACGCTGGATTTGACCAGGAGAAGGCCAATGCCTATATATTGGAAGGAAAAGCAGATGCGGTGGCATTTGCCAAGCTGTTTATTTCCAACCCTGACTTGGTTTCGAGGTTTCGGGAAAATGCCCCTTTGGCGGAGTGGGACGAAGCAACCTTTTATACGCCCGGGCAAAAGGGATACACGGATTATCCAACACTTTCCGAAGAAAAAGTATCAGCTAAGGCTTAGTATGATCCGCTCTTCATAGATTTGCATCATGTGTTTAATTGCGTTCAACTGGCAGAATCATCCTGTCTACAAGCTGGTATTGGTAGCCAACAGAGATGAATATTATCAACGGCCCTCTTCTCCCCTGCATTTGTGGGAGGAGGGCTTTTATGCAGGTAGGGATTTAAAGGGAGGAGGAACCTGGATGGGGATGCATCCCAACGGTAGGTTTGCCGCATTGACCAATTACCGGGACATGTCCAATGAAAAGGAAAGGGTTTTAAGTAGGGGCGAATTGGTGGTAGACTTTCTGAAAGGAGATATGATACCTGCTGATTATTTAGCTAACCTGCAGCAAAGAAAAAATGAATTTAACGGGTTCAGTTTACTCGTTTCTGATGGGAACGATATGCACTATCTTTCCAATTACCAAGAGGACATTCAGGAGGTTATTCCCGGGTCCCACGGATTGAGTAACGCACTTTTGAACACGCCCTGGCCCAAAGTGCAACGGGCAAAAAGTGAATTATCAGATTACCTGCGTCAAACACAAATGCCTGAAATTGGTTCATTGGTTGGGTTATTGCAGTCTACAACGGCTGCACCAATGGACTTGCTTCCCGTTACCGGACTCAGCCCAGTTTTGAGGACATCTGTTTCTGCCCAATTTGTTGCAGTGGATGATTACTATGGAACCGTAAATACCATGGCGGTTTTGTGGGGACATAATGGGGAAGTACTGATCAGGGAAGTTAGATTCATGTCGGACAAAGGGGAAACGTCTATTCAATTTTTGGTTAAATCTTCCTAACTTGGCATCCTTATCAATGAGAAAACAGAGATACTCCTTATGAAAAAACTAGAACTATTGATCATTGGAGGAGGGCCTATTGGCCTAGCCTCTGGCGTGGAGGCGCAGCGAGCTGGACTCAACTATTTGATTGTAGAAAAGGGAGTGCTCACCAATTCCATTTTTAATTACCCTTCAAACATGACATTTTTTTCCACCTCCGAAAAACTCGAAATGGCAGGAATTCCTTTCATGTCCATATCCAATAAACCCAACCGGACAGAAGCATTGGAATATTACCGGAGGATTGTCAAGCATTACAAATTGGCCATTAATTTATATGAAGAGGTTTTCAAGCTACAACGAACACCCGAGGGAGAATTTCAGGTTGACACGTCAAAAGGGAGTTATCTGGCTGAAAAATTGATCCTAGCCACCGGGTTTTACGACTTGCCAAACACCATGGGTGTTCCCGGCGAAGATTTGCCCAAGGTATCCCATTACTACAAGGAACCTTGGCCTTACATCGGTCAAAAGTTAATCGTAGTGGGAGGTGGTAACTCTGCGGTGGATGTAGCCCTGGAGACTTGGCGCAAAGGTGCGGAAGTAACCATGGTGGTGATGAAACCGACCATCGACCGGACGGTCAAATATTGGGTATTACCCGATATAGAGAACCGGATTAAGGAGGGATCCATCGGAGCTTACTTTGAATCCAGCATCACTTCGATTGCGGAAGATCATGTTGTGATCCAGACTCCGGAGGGAGCGGTAGTTCTGGACAATGATTTTGTGTTGGCGATGACGGGTTATCGGCCAAATTTCGCCTTGTTGGATCAGCTGGGTGTGGCGCTTAGCTTGGACGATCGAAAGCGTCCCTGCTTTGATGACCAAAACCAAGAATCAAACGTACCTGGACTTTATTTGGCAGGTGTAGTCTGTGGTGGGTTGAATACGAGGGAGTTTTTCATCGAAAATACAATCGTCCACGCGGCGGCCATTATTGCGGATATCAAAAAGAAGAGGGAGTTGACGGCTTGAGTTTTTCTTCAGGTATCTCAACACCGTTTGGTATACGAAGCATAAAACTGCTCCCCATTCCCAGCGTACTTTGTACATTGATTTCCGCTCCTATTTTTTGGGCATTTTGATAGCAAAGATGGAGACCCATTCCCGTTCCTTTTTCCTGGGCTGTGCCATAAGTGGGTTTTACTTCAAGTTGAAAGACAGTAGCAAGTTGTTTTTCTGACATGCCTATCCCGGTATCTTCCACCGATATGATAGTTTCGTTTTCATCTTGACCAATTTCCAGCATTATTTCGCCGTCCACCTGCGTGAATTTAATGGCATTCTGAACTAAATTCCGCAGTATGAGCAAGAGCCTGTCCGATTCTAATCGCAACTTCGGATTGCTTAGGTAGTTGATTGTCAGATTTACTCCCTTCTGCTTGGCTATGGTTTTCATAATCTCAATCGTATCGGCGAAAAGACTTTTTAAGTCTATTTCCTTGATTTGACTGTTTTGACCTTTAATTTCAAAAGATGACCATTCCAGGATATTTTCCATCATCGCATAGGTTCTTTTGGTGTTTTTGAGAAGCTCCGAATGGATAAAATCCATTTCTTCTGGACTCAAACCGTCCGCTTCATTTATGAGTTCAAGTGTCTGTACAATGGATTGAAGCGGGTTTTTGAGGTCATGGGTGAGGATGGCAATGATTTTATCTTTCTGATAGTTGGTCTTGCTTAGGTCCCTATTTAAGAGCATCAGTTCATTTTTATTGATTTCGGTTTTGCCTTTTTGTTTATGGTAGAAATTCTTGACAGTCAACAACAGAAAAGTGATCCCCAGTAAAGACCCAATATATGTAATGCTATGGTCTAAAAACACAGCAGCCGTGTCGGGGTATTGGGTTGGGATAATTTCAGGATAAAAATTCCCCACATAGAACAAGCTGAGGAAGCATATGGCATTCAGCGTTGTCCATCGATATACCCATTTGAGGGGAGAAATACCGGCCATAACGAGGTTCATCAAAATAAATATATAGGCACTGGGCCCGTAGATGCCATCGTTCAAATAAAAATTAATTGAAAGCAGGGGGTAAACAAAGCTGCCGAAAATAACGAGTGTCAGGTTAAACTTATTTTTATGTCGAAGAAGGTAGTACAAATAGACCAAAACGGGAATACAGCCAATTAGTATACTTGCGAGCAGGTACTGATTGATCAAAAAATTGAAAATACTAAAGGCAAGTACGTATAGTGAAACGATGATGATGGTAGCATTAAAAATTTGCTTTTCCATCATTGGCGATTTTTCCCAAAAGAAAATCGACTTCCACTTAGTTAAGACCCACTGCCTCTTTTTCATATGCAACTCAACTTATCACTATACTTTTATGCCCGATTTGATTTGTGTAGGGACACAAATTCAAAATTATTTCCATCGAACAGCCCCAAGTCACTAAGTTTCAATGACGGAATGACCAATAGTGCCATAAAACTCAAAGTCATGAAAGGAGAGGCCAAGGTCGCTCCCATTTTTTTGGAGAGATTATCCAGTTCGGTATAAGATTTGGCTACTTCAAACCCATCCTCAGTGGTCATTAGGCCGGCTACAGGCAAGGGCAGTATCCTGACTTCCTTGCCGTCGTAGGCTGCCAAACCTCCCTTTGCGGCGATCACTGCATTTGCCGCAGCGGACATCGCTTTGTCATCTGTACCCACCACAATGACATTATGCGAATCATGGGCCACGGAGGAAGCTATTGCGCCATTTTTAATCCCGAAATTCTGGATGAACCCCAAGGCCACTGGCCGGGTTTCATATCTGTTTATAACCGCAATTTTCAAGATGTCCCTACTGATGTCTGCTACTAAATTGCCGTTTTCAGCTTTCATATAGGCTTCTCCTTCTTTGGTCGCTAACTGACCCTCTTCTGCTACTATTACTCTGATTTTCCCAGTTTCACCGTGAATCTCAAAAGAATTCGCTGTAATCTCGGTTATCAAAAATTTATTAATATTACTGTTTTTTGTGGAATAAATCAAGGAGTTGCCATTTGAGGCTACCAATTTTCCGTTAATATAAGTCTGAAGTACTTCAAAACGCGCTAAATCCCTGACCAAAATAAAATCCGCAGGATCATTGAGTTGAAGTGTCCCCACCTTCATGCTGTAATGGTTTATGGGATTTAAGCAGGCGACCTTCAATACATCGAAAAGGTTTTTCCCCCTTGCCACAGCCCTGGCCACCAGCTGATTGATATGCCCCTCAAGGAGGCTGTCAGGATGCTTGTCATCTGAGCAAAACATCAAATTTCCCGCGTGTTCATCAATTAAATCAATCAGGGCATCAAAATTTTTGGCGGCACTTCCTTCCCTGATGGCGATCTTCATGCCCAGTTTCAACTTTTCCAGGGCTTCTGGATAGGAGACACATTCATGGTCTGTGGAAATTCCCGATTGGATATACTGGGCTGCTTTTTCCCCTCTTAATCCCGGGGCGTGCCCGTCTATCGGTTTTCCAAAGTACTTTGCCAAGGCAAGCTTCTTTTCTACCAGTGGATCTTTTGAAAGGACTCCAGGCCAATTCATCATTTCAGCCAAGTAGTTTATGTCAGGATCCTGAAGAAGGGTCTCCAGATCTTTAAGACCAATACTTCCCCCTGCTGTCTCAAAGGTGGTGGCTGGCACACAGGAAGGGGCTCCAAAATAAAATTTAAAATTCACCTGCTTGCCATTTTCGATCATATACCTTACCCCTTCCATGCCGCAGACATTGGCGATTTCGTGGGGGTCGGATACGGTGGCAACCGTGCCGTGGACCACCGCCATCCGGGCAAATTCTGTGGGCACCAGGAGGGAGGATTCTATATGAACATGGGCATCTATAAATCCCGGCATAATAAATACTTCTGGTGCTTCTGGGATGCGTTCTATAGCGGCGATTTGTCCATTTTTGACTGAGATGCTTGCAGGGTAGATGTGTTTTTGCAATATATCAACCAATTGACCTTTTGTATTAAAATAAGTATCGTTCATCTGATTTTTTTCAGAAAATTCAAAATATTGTTTTTTTCGAAAGGAAATTAAAAAGCTATTTAGAAGCCAATTATTGCGATATCTGTTTTAAACCACTATATTTGCACCCGAATATTCACTTAGAGACAACTCGCTATTTTTCCTTAATGAAAAAAATCATTATAGCTATAGATGGGCTTTCAGGTTGTGGGAAAAGCACAACGGCCAAAACGGTCGCCAAAGCTTTAAAATATGCCTATATTGATTCTGGAGCCATGTATAGAGCTGTCACCCTTCATTTTTTAAGATCCGGCACCAAGTTAACAAATTGTGAGGATATACACCAATCCCTTAAAAGTATCCAACTGGATTTCCGCATGCTGGAAGATGGCTGTTCCCAACATGTTTTTTTAAATGGCAAAGATACAGAGGATGAAATCCGGGACATGGAAGTAAGTGAATTGGTGAGTGGAGTAAGTAAAATAAAATCAGTTCGTGACAAATTGGTGACAATTCAACGAAACCTTGGTGTTGATCGGGGAGTAGTAATGGACGGGAGGGACATAGGAACGGTGGTCTTCCCAGAAGCAGAGCTCAAAATCTTCATGTATGCGGATTTGGACGTTCGGGCGGAACGACGTAGGAAGGAACTTCTTGGGAAAGGAAAGCCAACTGATTTAGAACAAATAGCCAGAAATTTAGAAGAAAGGGATTTTATGGACGCTACAAGGATAGAAAGTCCCCTGACCAAAGCGGCTGATGCGGTAGAAATAGATACCAGCCACCTTACTTTTGCTGATCAGGTGGAGATAATACTCGATTTGGCTAGAGAAAGGATAAATGAAAAACAAAAAGATGGAAGTTACGATAGATAAAAATTCCGGTTATTGTTTTGGTGTGGAATATGCCATCCAGATGGCTGAAGATGAAATGGAGGGGAGTGATAAACTCTACTGCCTGGGAGACATCGTGCACAATGACATGGAGGTTCAGCGGCTCAGCCAAAAAGGGCTTGAGGTTATAGACCGCGAACAACTGAAATGTCTGACTGATTGTAAAGTACTAATCCGTGCCCACGGAGAGCCTCCGGAAACTTACAAATTGGCCATTGAAAACAACATTGAATTGATAGATGCCTCCTGTCCGGTGGTTTTAAAATTACAGCATCGCGTCAAGAATGCCTTTGACAAAATGGAAAAGGAGAATGGACAGATCGTGATTTATGGCAAAAAGGGGCATGCGGAGGTTATCGGACTTACAGGTCAAACCCTTGAAAAAGCCATCGTCGTCATGGAAGACGCGGACCTGGAGCAGATTGATTTCACCAAGCCCGTGACGCTATTCAGTCAAACCACGAAAAGTACCAAAGGCTTCTATCAGCTCAAAGGTAAGATTAGTGACCGAATTCAGGAAGTAAAGGGTTCTTTGTCAGAAATTGACTTCAATGCCAACGATTCCATATGTAGGCAGGTATCAAACCGGGAGCCCCAGCTCAGGCATTTTGCCGCGGAAAATGATGTGATTATTTTTGTTTCCGGTAAAAAAAGCTCCAATGGAAAAGCACTGTACCAAGTTTGCCATCAAGTCAACCTCCAAAGCTATTTTGTGGAAAATGAACAGGAAATAAACTCCACCTGGTTTAAGGTTACGGACAGGGTGGGTATTTGCGGAGCTACTTCCACGCCTATGTGGCTTATGGAGCAGGTCAAGGACTATATTAATACCCTGGCAGGGGATTTGGTTATGGCGGAATAGGAAAGAATTGGATTATTTTAACCCCATTTTAATAAAATCGAAAATAAATAATAGCGGATTTGTCTTCTAATAACTGATGTAATTTATTAGATTTGAATCGATTTTCCAAGGATCATATAGTTTTAAAAATCAAATATGTCAAAACTAGTTAAGCTTAAGAAAGGCTTTGATATACACCTGGCTGGCAAAGCAGAAAAGCAAGTACATGATTTCCAGCCCGTAAAAACCTTTGCCATTAAACCGACAGATTTCATCGGCATGCAGCGACCCAAGGTTCTGGTAAGAGAAGGGGATACTGTAAAGGCGGGTACTCCGTTGTTGTTTGACAAAAAAATGGAAAAGATCCAGTTTGTCTCACCCGTTTCCGGAGAAATAGTCGAAATAAAGCGGGGGGAAAAAAGAAAACTTCTCGAGATAAAGATCCTTGCCGACAACGTTATTGAGTTTGAATCCTTTCCTAAATATGCTTCATCTGAGATCCAAGCGGCTAGTCGCGAAAAAATAATTGACCACTTGACAGCATCCGGTGTTTGGCCTCAACTCATTCAGCGACCGTTTGGTGTCATCGCCAATCCTGCCGACACCCCAAAGTCTATTTTTATTTCCGGATTTGATACACATCCACTGGCACCTGACTACGACATACTGCTAAAAGGGCAAGAAGAAACCTTTAAAGTCGGGATTGACATTTTGAAAAAATTAACCAAGGGTAAAGTATACCTGGGAGTTGCTGCGGATTCTGCAGTTCCGTCTGCCTATGCCAATGTTCAGCAAGTTGAGGTGAATAAATTTTCCGGTCCTCATCCGGCTGGAAATGTAGGTGTACAAATCCACCATGTGGATCCCATCGGAAAGGGAGACATTATCTGGACAATTAATCCCTATGGCGTTGTCCAAATCGGGAAACTTTTCCTGAATGGAGTCTATGACGCATCGAAGGTTATTGCGATTACGGGGTCGGAGGCAAAAAAGGCCTGCTATACCCATACCTATCTGGGAGCCTGTGTCGATAGTTTTGTTGCTGGAAATCTTAAGTCCACGAATGTGCGCGTCATTTCTGGTAATCCGCTTACAGGTCAAAAAATCAACTTGGACGGGTATTTGGGTTATTATGATCATCAGGTGACTATCCTTCCAGAAGGTGACTACTATGAGTTCCTAGGCTGGATGAAACCTACTGCGGATAAGCTCAGTTACCATAAGGCCCTTGGATTATTTTCATTTTTGTTTCCAAAAAAAGAATTCGTTCTCGATACCAACACCCGGGGTGAGGAAAGGGCCTTTGTCTCTACAGGTGTGTTTGAAAGTGTAACCCCCATGGACATATATCCCGTATACCTCATGAAAGCGATCATGGCGGAGGACTACGACGATATGGAGGAATTGGGCATTTATGAAGTGATAGAGGAAGATTTGGCGCTGTGTGAATTTGTGGATGTTTCCAAACACCCGGTTCAAGAATTAGTTAGAAAAGGTATAGAACTTATACAATATAGTTAATCCATATGAAGTTTTTACGAGATCTGTTAGATAAGCAGAAGCCCCTTTTCCAAAAGGGTGGTAAATTAGAAAACCTGTATTACCTGTATGAGGCAGGAGAGACCTTTATGTTTTCCCCCAATCACACTACAGGTGCAAAGGGAACACAGATAAAGGACGCCATTGACTTAAAGCGGATGATGATCACAGTAGTCATCGCAATGATCCCATGCTTGTTGTTTGGTATTTATAATACGGGGAACATGCATTATCTGGCCATTGAGGATGCCAGCGCCACTTTCGGGGATAAATTCCTATTGGGCGCAATCTTGGTGTTGCCAATTGTGCTAGTTGCCTACGCTGCCGGAGGTTTGGTTGAAGCTACCTTCGCTGTTATTAGAAAGCATCCGATAAATGAAGGATTTCTGGTGACAGGGATGTTGATTCCCCTGGTGGTGCCTGCTACCACACCGTTGTGGCAAGTGGCAGTAGCGACGATATTTGCCGTGGTAATCGCAAAGGAGGTTTTCGGGGGTACGGGGATGAATATCCTAAACGTGGCCATGACGGCCAGGGCATTCTTATACTTTGCCTATCCTGCGCAGATATCCGGGGATACGGTTTGGACGTATATAGGCGACAATTCGGCAGACGGATTTTCTGGAGCCACGGCTCTTTCAGTCGTGTATCAAGCCGGACAATCCGGAGAGAACGCAGTCGCTGAATTAACGAAGCACAATGCGGGCATTATGGAGGGGATGTTTAGCTTCACCAATATGTTCATGGGATTCATTCCGGGGTCTATCGGGGAGACTTCAACGCTAATGGTGTTAATAGGTGCAGGCATCCTATTATTTTCCGGGGTGGCAAGCTGGAAGATTATGCTTAGCGCATTTGGTGGGGCGTATCTAATGGGACTTGCAATGAACCTATTGGCAGTGAATGAGTACATGGCTTTACCTGCCCATTATCACCTGGTCATGGGAGGGGTGGCATTTGGAATTGTCTTTATGGCAACAGACCCAGTTTCTGCGTCCCAAACCGAATCAGGTAAATGGCTTTATGGATTGCTTATTGGGGTATTGACCATTATCATCCGGGTTACTAACCCGGCGTATCCGGAAGGAATAATGTTAGCCGTTCTATTTATGAATGTCTTTGCCCCATTGATTGATTATTATGTAGTACAAGCAAATAAGAAAAGGAGGTTACAACGTGCAACAGTCTAACGCTTACGTGATTACATTTTCTGTAGTCTTAACAATCATTTTAGGTTTATTACTTTCCGGAACTTCGGAAGTTTTGAAACCCATTCAGCAGAAAGCTGAAGCCCTAGATACCAAAAAGCAGATTTTGGGTGCAGTCATTCCGGTTGAAGAAATAGCTGCCATGAAACCAGAGGAAATTGAAGCTTACTATGAAAGCAGGATATCTTCTAAAGTGGTAAATTTTGAGGGGGAGGAAGTTAATGAAAAGGATGGCGTCTCCGTAAATGCGGAATCAGTTGATGTTGGCAAAAATTATAAAAAAGTACCTGAGGATAGACTTTATCCCGTTTTTATATTCCATGAAGAAGGAAATTCTGACGATGCCATTTCTTATATTTTTCCAGTTTATGGCAATGGTCTTTGGGATAATATCTGGGGGTTTTTGGCCTTGCAGACAGATGTCAATACGATAGAAGGTGTGACCTTTTCCCATGCAGGGGAGACTCCGGGCTTGGGAGCAAGGATAACTTCAAGAGATGTTCAAAGCAGGTTTGAAGGCAAGGAAATATTTGATGACAGTGGAAACTTAGTCTCAGTGGCCATGCAAAAGGGAGAAGGTAGGGATTATGACGGTGATGAGCATAAAGTTGATGGTTTGTCCGGTGCTACCATTACCGCGGTAGGTGTAAACAACATGCTGAAAAACTACCTGCAAAGTTATAAGTCCTATATGGATAAGATTAAGGAAGGAAATAAAATTGCTTTAAATTAAGGTAAGTTAAACGTTTCAAGACATAAAATTATGAGTACAGAAACCGTTGAAAATGTAAGTGAGGTAAAAAAAGAAACGGAAGCCCTTTTGTCGAAAAGGCGCAAAAAACTTGTTACCGATCCCTTGGTAGATGATAATCCCATAACCATTCAGGTGTTGGGCATCTGTTCCGCGCTGGCAGTGACTACGCAGTTGCAGCCGACTTTGATCATGGCACTATCTGTGATATTCGTGATCGTGATGTCTAATTTGGTTATTTCGGTATTGAGAAATAAGATTCCTAGCAGGGTCCGTATAATCGTTCAATTGGCCATTGTTGCCACTCTGGTGACTTTGGTAAATGAGGTACTCAAGGCATTCGCTTATGACATGTACAAAGAACTTTCCGTATTCGTTGGATTGATTATTACCAATTGCATCGTAATGGGAAGACTGGAAGCGTATGCCATGGGAAATAAACCATATGATTCGATTTTGGATGGTTTTGGGAGTGGTTTGGGATATTCGTGGATTATTCTGGCTGTAGCGTTCTTCAGGGAATTGTTGGGATCCGGTTCATTGTTCGGGGTGCCTATTTATGATACCATTTCAGGATTGTTTGGAGCCGATTTCAATCTGGCTACGAATGGACTGATGGTTAGTCCTGTTGGTGCCTTTATCATTCTGGGACTTATCATTTGGGTGCAGCGATCCAAAACAGGTTATGTAGAACACTAAATAATTATAAAAATGGATTTATTTAATTTAGCAATACGGTCAATTTTCATTGATAACATGGTTTTTGCGTACTTTCTGGGCATGTGTTCTTTTCTTGCCGTTTCAAAGAAAGTAAGTACCGCCATTGGTTTGGGTGCTGCGGTAATTTTCGTTTTGACCATTACCGTGCCGCTTAATTGGCTGTTGAATGAATTTGTGTTGAAGGAAGGGGCGTTGGCTTTTGCGGGAGAAACATTTGCTTCAGTTGATCTGAGCTTTCTTACCTTCATTATGTTCATTGCCATTATTGCCGCCATGGTTCAGCTTGTGGAGATGGTTGTTGAAAAATTTGCACCAGCCCTTTATGGAGCCTTGGGTATCTTCTTGCCGCTCATTGCCGTAAATTGCGCCATCCTTGGTGGATCCTTGTTCATGGCGCAGCGGGATTATACACTGGCAGAAGCTACCGTGTATGGTTTTGGTTCCGGGACTGGATTTTTCCTTGCCATCGTTGCCTTGGCAGCTATTCGGGAGAAATTGAAATATTCCCACGTCCCAAATGGCCTGAAAGGATTGGGAATCACCATGCTCCTCACTGGCCTGATGGGTATTGCTTTTATGTCTTTTATGGGAATTGATTTATAAAACTTGTTAATACTTTTAAAAAGCCCTGTTTTATATGAAGCAGGGCTTTTTTTTGGTATAATTTTTATGAGAGATAACCACACGCCTACAACTATCTGCTATGTCAAGTTTTACATCTAAAAAAATCTTGGGTTACTTTTTGAGAGGTTTGCTATTTGTCGTACCCTTTACCCTTACCGGATACATTATTTTGCTTGCAGTTCAATTTCTGGATAATATCATCCCGATCGATATTCCCGGTTTAGGAATCGTTTTCATGTTTCTTATAGTGACGGCTGTTGGGTATATGACCAGTATTTTCCTTACTAAATCTATTTTTGAGGAGCTGGAAAAGATAGTCTTTAAAATCCCCCTGGTTAATATTTTATATACCAGCATCAAAGACCTGATGTCAGCCTTTGTAGGGGACAAAAAGAAATTTAATACGCCCATAGTAGTCAAACTCTCAGATAACATGTCTAGATTGGGTTTTATGACACAGGATGATTTGTCTGCTTTGGGTGAGATGGACCTTGTTTCGGTCTATTTCCCCCATTCCTATAACTTCAGTGGGAACCTCTATCTGGTGCCCAAAGAAAATGTGCGTGTGTTGAAAAACGTCAACAGTACCGAGATCATGAAATTTATTGTATCTGGGGGTGTTTCTCAGTTGACACGGCCCAGATTACCGGGAAGACCCGTGGAAAATGAACCAATTGCTTAGATAGTTATAAGGCTAAAATACCGACTTAAAGCAAATTTTGTTAGCATATCACAGTGGACACGATATGAGAACCAAGATATTTTTTGGGCTTAGATTAAATAAATAGTTTCAAAATGCGTGTGTAATGGAAACGAATAAAGAAAAACTGATTGAAGAAAAAAAAGTTGGTTGGTCAAAATCAGCACTTTGATCCCCCCGACAGACCCTACTCCTTTGAAATCTGCTTATTTGTAATTTATTTATCGTGAACACAGAATTAATTCTTTCCAACATCTGCAAATACATATCATTAAACGATGAGGAAAAAGAACATATTTTGCATTTTTTGGAGGAAGAACATTTGACTAAAAACAAGTTTATTCTTCGCCAGGGAGAACTTTGCAATTACATTAACTTTGTCAATACTGGATTATTGAGGGCATATTATTTAAATCCTGAGGGCAAAGATTCTACTGTCATGTTTGCAGTACCAGATTGGTGGATTACGGATATGCATTGTTTTCTGAACGGTCTCCCCGCAATGGTTAATATTCAGGTTGTGGAGGCCGGCAGTATTTTGAAATTGTCCAGAGAGAATCTGGATAAACTTTATGATGATATTCCCAAATTCAACAAGTTTTTTAGAATTTTGATGCAAAATGCATATTGCAGGGAACAACTTAGAATAATTCAAAACCTTTCTCTACCCGCAAAAGAGCGCTATGATCAATTTATCAAAAATTACCCCCAGATAGCCAATAAAGTTACGCTTAAACAAACTGCTTCTTACTTGGGAATCACACCGGAATTCCTGAGTTCAATACGAGGTAAAATGGATTGATTGGGGTAAAAACCTCATTTATTAATATACCTTATTTTTTTTAGAGACAAGAAGAAGGTAATTTGAGAAAAAAAATCTTATGTTAATTCTAATTGCCGGTCCATATCGAAGTGGCACAAATGATGATCCCACACTCATCCGTAAAAACCTTGACAATCTTGAAGCGATGGCGTTGCCGATTTTCAGGAAAGGACATGTTCCCATCATTGGGGAATGGGTGGCCTTGCCATTGCTTAACCTTGCCGGATCAATAAAGCCGGGAGATGATATTTGGAATCAAATTCAATATCCAGTTGCACATGCGTTACTGGGAAAATGTGATGCGGTCCTGAGAATTTCCGGTGAGTCTAAGGGGGCTGATCAAGATGTTAAAATAGCCCGTGAAAGAGGTCTTACCGTTTACTTTCACCTAGATGAAATTCCAGATGCAGAACAGTCCAGTTAAAAATCTAAGGAAGGTACTACTTTTTGAATATTGGTATCGTTTGGATAGGATTAAGTATGATTTCCAGCTAAATAATGTTAGATGGGAGACGCATCCCAGACAAGTCTATGATCGTGGTAACGGGGCGACTATCCTTCCATACAATAGGTCAAAAGGCAAAGTTATATTGACTAGGCAATTTCGACTGCCAACGTATCTTAATGGAAATCATACGGCCTTCTGGTAGAAACATGTGCTGGTTTGTTGGATAAGGACAACCCAGCGGTTTGCATTAGAAAAGAAACTGAGCAAGAAACTGGAAATAGTGTCATTTCCGTCCATAAGATATTTGAAGCTCACTTGTCCCCAGGTTGAGTTACTGAAATCCTTTATTTTTTTTGCTGAATATTCAGATGAAATGAAAACAAGATCCGGGGATGGTTTATTGGAGAAAGAGGAAAATATTTAAGTAATTGAATATTCCTTTAAAGCCGCCTTTGAAATGATACAAACAGGCGAGAGTAAAGACGTAAAAACAATTATGATTCTACAGTATCTCAAGATTAAAAATCTATTTTCTGATTAACCCCACTTTGAAAAATTTGAATGGAATAAAAAAAATCTCACAGGCCTTTTGTTGTAGATCATTCATCGATTACCTGTTTCATCGGAAAAACACCACTGAAACTAATTCCAATTAATTCATCTGTTAAAAGAATTTAAACGGGTAACTTGAATTAAAGAGCCTTTGAATAATTTTTCTATTTCTCTTACCACCGATAGACTCATACCACTAATTTCATCCAGGCATAAAAAAAGCCCTATAAAAGGGCTTTGTAATCGATTAAAGTTGCGCTTCGAGTTTCTGACTCAAAACGGATTTTGGTACCGCACCGATTTGCTTGTCAACGATTTCGCCTCCCTTAAAGATTAGAAGAGTGGGTATACTCCGTACACCAAACTTCCTGGCGATATTCGGATTAGCGTCCACATCCAACTTGCCCACAACGGCCTTACCTTCGTAGTCACCTGCCAATTCTTCAACTATTGGTCCGATCATTTTACAGGGTCCACACCACTCCGCCCAAAAATCCACCAATATGGGATGCTCCGACTTAATTATTTCCTCAAAGTTGGAATCTGTAATTTCTATTGCTTTTGCCATTTTTTTAGTTTTCAATTGACTATAAATATATTAGTAAAGTCTATCAAACCATATTTAGTTCCTACAGGGCATGGTTTTTTATTAAATGATTTTGTAAGCAATTTCAGGAATGGCCCCTAAGGCACTGATCATTTCGTTTGAAGGATCTATCAGGTACTTTTTTGACATCAGGTCCAGCGTGATGTTTTCTTTGTTGTCGATGACATTTATGTAAAGCTTTGCATTTCCTTTATACCTGGTTGTGATGGACTCCAGCTTTTCCATCAGATCAAGGGTCAAGTCATCTAAAGCTATATGTACCCGAAGTCCTTTGATCATTTTACCTCGAAGCTCATTCAAGAGTGTAATGGTGTTCATCTTGAATTCCAACTCGGCCGGCTTAAAACGGCTGGGATACACGGCGCCTGTTAGGTACAGAAACCACCCGGTCATAAAGTACTCCTTGTACCTGACGTAGTCTTCCCCGAAAATAAAAAATGTATGTCCTCCATGATAATCCTCTACGGTAAGTGTACCAAAAGGCTTTCCTGTCTTGGTAGTTCTATGCGCAAAAGAAGTGACTGCGCCGGCCAGTTTGATTTCTCCCCGACCTTTGATCAACTCTATTTGGGCCATCTCCGGCATCTTGGTATTGGTAAATGCCCCAATCTCGATTTTAAATTGATCCAGGGGATGTCCTGAAATATAAAGTCCGACCACCTCCTTTTCAATGTTTAGCTCCTGAAGCTGACTGAATGGCTCCATCTTGGAAACGGTTGGTACAGGGATTGCCATGCCTGAACTACCTCCGAACAGGGACACTTGGTTGCTTTCTTCTTCCTGTAGGATTTTCTGGGCATATTTGACGGCTTTTTCCAGTAACGGGATTTCGCCTTCCGGTGCTTCCAGGTATTGCCTGCGATGATGTTCCTTGAAGCAATCGTAGCCACCAGCCATGGCCAACACTTCCATGGTCTTCTTATTTACAGCCTTGAGATTGACCCGCTTTACGAAGTCGAAGATATTCTTGTAGATTCCTTTTTTGGTTCTATCTTCTATGATGGCACTTACTGCAGCTCCTCCCGCACCCTTGATTGCCGCCAATCCAAACCGTACCTGTCCTTCCATGTTTACCGTAAATCCACTGTTGGATTCATTGATATCGGGGCCTAATACCTGGATGTTTGACCGTTTACATTCCTCCATGAAGAAGGTAACCTGGCCCAGATCATTCATGTTGTTGCTAAGTACTGAGGCCATGTATTCCGCCGGATAGTGGGCTTTCAGGTAAGCTGTCTGATACGCAATCCACGCATAGCAGGTAGAATGGGATTTGTTAAAAGCATAGGAGGCGAAAGCTTCCCAATCCTTCCATATCTTTTCAAGCTTGCTTTTGTCGTGGCCCTTTACTCCCGCCTGTTCTATGAACTTGGGCTTCATCTTATCCAACACATCTTTTTGCTTCTTTCCCATTGCTTTTCTTAGCACGTCAGCCTCACCTTTGGTAAATCCAGCAAGCTTTTGGGAAAGCAACATCACCTGTTCCTGATATACGGTAATCCCATAGGTTTCTTTCAGGTATTCCTCCATATCTTCCAAGTCATACGAAATGGGCTCCAACCCGTGCTTTCTGGCGATAAATTTTGGGATATACTCCAGCGGTCCGGGACGGTACAGGGCATTCATGGCGATGAGGTCAGCAAACACGGTGGGTTTGAGCTCCCGCATGTATTTTTGCATCCCCGTGGATTCATACTGGAAAATCCCAACCGTTTCTCCCCGTTGAAAGAGTTCATAGGTCTTTGCGTCATCTACGGGGAATTCTTCAGGATCAAGATCTACCCCATGCCTTTCTTTGATGATCTTGACGGCATCTTTAATTAGTGTAAGGGTTTTTAACCCCAAAAAGTCCATTTTCAACAAGCCCGCACTTTCCACAACGGAGTTGTCAAACTGGGTACAAACCATCTCTGAGTCTTTGGCCAAAGCCACCGGCACGTAATTGGTGATATCGGCGGGCGTGATGATGATCCCACAGGCATGGATACCAGTATTTCTAATCGATCCTTCAAGGATTTTGGCTTGATTTACCGTTTTGGAATTGTTATCGTTTCCCTTGGAAATGCGGATGAGTTCCATGGCATTTTGAACGTTTTCCGAGTTGTTTCTAAGCTTGTCCGAAAGCTTGGCATGATCCTTTGACAGTTCGAAAAGTGCCTTGAGCTTGATGTCAGGCACCAGTTTGGCCAGGCGGTCAGCTTCCGAAAGGGGTAGATTAAGTACCCGGGCTGTATCCCGGATGGCAGACTTGGCAGCCATGGTTCCATAGGTAATAATCTGGGCCACCTGGTTTGCCCCGTATTTGCGGATCACATAGTCAATGACCCTTTGCCTTCCCTCATCGTCAAAGTCAATATCGATATCAGGTAGGGATACCCGGTCGGGATTCAGGAACCTCTCAAATAGGAGGTCATAGGCGATGGGGTCTATATTCGTGATCGCCACACAATAGGCCACCGCGGATCCTGCGGCAGATCCCCTGCCCGGACCTACCGCCACGCCCATATCCCTTGCTGCCCGAGTAAAGTCCTGCACAATAAGGAAATATCCGGGATATCCGGTCCGTTCTATCGTATCCAATTCAAAATCAAGGCGTTCTTGGATTTCAGGAGTCATTTCCGGATACCTTTTTTTGGCACCTACATAAGTCAAATGACGTAGATAGGCATTCTCTCCCCGTTTTCCCTTGTCAGCCTCGTCTTCCGGATGCACAAAT
>JBBQXZ010000067.1:0-19572 GCA_038209145.1 Cytophagales bacterium
TGTTCATGGTTCCAGATTCTTCGATATACTTCCGCTCTGCCGCATCCAACCACAAGATCTGGTCAAACCCGGCTTTTTTCGCCAGTCGTTGTGGTAACATGGAAGCCCCATAGTTTCCCCCGTTTTTTGCTGAGCCCGCTCCACCATGGGCAGCCCGTATATATTCAGTTTCAACCTTTACTTTTAGATTTTTGGAATAATAAGATTTTAGCGGGGAAAGGACGATCATAAACAAATATTCCTCCGCTGCATCCACCCCCAGTCTGGGCTCGGTGGCTATTACAAACGGACGGATATACAAGGAATAATCAGGGTTGTCGATGATCCACTTTTCTTCCTGATGGATCAGGTCGGTCAATCCGTCAATAAACAGCTCGCTGGGTACCTCAGGCATCGCCATCCGGCGGAGAGACCTGTTGAGCCGTTCATGGTGTTTGCCCATTCGAAACACATTGATTCCCCCGTCTACCAGCCGGTAGGCTTTCATCCCTTCAAAAACTGTCTGCCCATAATGAAAACACATGGCCAGCGGAGAAAGGGTGATTTCCCCAAATGGAACGATCTGAAAATCCTGCCACGCCGACTGTCCATAGCGGGCAATCAACATGCGGTCCGTGGCTTGTACACCGAAGGTGAAATTATCGAAATTAAAAGAAGGTTTGGGAGATAGGATGGTTTGCATAGTAGGAATATTTTATATTTAAAATATAGATGGTGGAGAACTTATCAGGTTCAAATGTCCCAAATGGTGGTTGCCGTGCCACTGATAAAGCAGTGCATTTCGGTTAAGGGTTATGCTCAACTTGTTTTCGGGATGATAAAAAGTTCTTGCCCATTGTTCTTCCGACATCGAAGTCATCAGGAGATGCCAACGGGAGTGAATGGATGCGATCAGCTGCAGTGAATGGTCAACAGGAGCAGCATAATCCGCCAAGGCTGACCACAGATCTTCCCGGTAAGGCTTTATTGTCGGATTTTCTTCTGTCAAGGCCAACTTAAACCGAACTAACGCATTGAGATGGCTGTCAGCGATATGGTGTATAACCTGACGGCCGTTCCACCCGCCCGGACGGTAAGCAATTTCTAACCCGTCAGTTCCAAGTAATTTGATGGCGTCCTGTAATTTTTCAGGTAAGGCACCAATGTCTGCTATGGCTTCTTTGAGTTGCTGGTTAGAAATCTCTTCTGGAACAACAAACTTTCCAATGGGATATTTTAATTTGTCCAAACACATAATTTGAATCATAATCAAGCTGCAAATTAAAATATACCTTGCGAATGGTTACAGATACATTTTTTATAATTTTGTAGGGTACAGATAAAATTGGTTATGAAAGATCAGGCACTTTACATTGGGTTGGCGGACACCCTGGATCGGTTGATCGGAAATGGAACCCTAAAGGTAGGGGAGAAGTTGCCTTCCATCCGTACGGTAAGTAAGGAATATGGGGTTAGCAAAAACACGGTCATTCAGGCTTATTTGGTTTTGGAGAGCCGGTCCTTGATTCATTCTAGACCACAATCGGGCTTTTATGTCAGTGGGGAAGCAGCAAGGATTTTGCCTGTTCCTGCGGTGAGTAGTCCCGGGCAGGAATCCCAGCCCAAAGAGGCCGATGGCTTGATAGGCAAGGTCTTCCAAAATCTGAACAACAAAGCGATTACCCAGCTTTCACTTAGCGTTCCGGACCAATCCTTTCTACCCGTAGCCAAATTGAACAAAAGCATGGTGGCAGCCATGCGTTCGTTGCAGGGTAGTGGTACCGCCTATGGGGATATCCAAGGAAACCTAAAACTTCGCAAGTACATTGCCAAATGGTCCTTTACCTGGGGGGGGAATTTGGGCGTGGATGATATTGTCACCACTGCAGGCACCATGAACGCCATTTCCTTTGGACTGATGGCCCTGACCAAACCGGGAGATGCCATCGCCGTGGAGAGTCCGGTGTACTATGGCATCCTACAGCTCGCCAAGCATTTGGGGTTGAATGTTCTGGAATTACCAACCCATCCGGTAACAGGCATGGATATAAATGCCCTCCGGGAGGTGGTGGGATCGATTCGACTTTGTTTGGTGGTAAGTAACTTCAACAATCCCTTGGGAAGTTGCATGCCGGATGAAAATAAACGGCAGATCGTGGAACTCCTGACGACCCATCAGGTACCCCTGATAGAGGATGATCTGTATGGGGATGTATATTTTGGTGAAAAACGGCCCAAACCCTGTAAAGCCTTTGACAAGGAGGGAATCGTCCTCTGGTGTGGTTCATTTTCCAAAACCCTGGCCCCCGGCTACCGGGTAGGGTGGATTGCTCCGGGAAAATATATCAAGACGATTCTACGTCAAAAGGCTTTTCATTCCATATCCAGTACGGCGTTGACCCAGGAGGCTATTGCCCATTTTTTGGAAAAGGGCTGGTATGAGAAACATTTAAGCCTCTTGCGCAAAAAACTGTATGGAAACAGCCTTCAATTTATCCGAAGCTTGGGGGAATATTTTCCGGAAGGAACCAAGGTCAGTCGACCACAGGGAGGATTTGTGCTTTGGGTGGAATTGGGGAATAAGACCAATACGGCTGAACTATATGAAAAAGCCATGGCCCAAGGCATCAGTATTGCTCCTGGAAGGATGTTTACCCTACAGGACCAGTTTCACCACTGCATGCGCTTGAGTTATGGATTGGAATGGAATGAGGCGCTGGAAAATAAGTTGAAGGTTTTGGGGAAATTGGTGGGGTAAGGCAACGGGTTTTTTTCAGTTAGGGATTATGAATTTTGGGTTGTGATTTGGGGATGAGTGAAATCGGAGGGTAGCGAGTCCTAACAAGAATAACGAATGGCATAGGGCAGCTTTCGACTTTGGGACGCTGATCATTGGTATTTTCAATGTTCTTCTGTGTCTAACCCAAGAAGTGTGAATTGTTAAAATTGGAATAAATCGTAAAGAATAGAACGCAGATTACACGGATGAAGCGGATTTGTGCTGATTATTGATTTAAGATTGGGGAGGAAATAATATTTTTGACAGGTTGGGTTAGAACCAAGTTGATGCAGATAATGCGAATCGAGCTAATTTTGGCGGATTTTTTTTGATTTTTCTATTGACGATTGGGGCCAGAATCATTGCGGTGATTTTAGCAGCTTATATGGAATTACATATTTGAATAGTCCAAGATAGTTCCTTAAAAACACATCGCCATCAAGGATTGAGCTTCTTGATTTTGATTTCCCGAAACTCCACTCCCTGACCTTCTGCCTGCAAGCCAATATATCCTTCGGTAAGGGCCTTGCCGTCTATTTTTATGGCCGGATCAAATCGATTGGCCACGCCTCCTCCGATTTGGGGTTGGGTGTATTCAAGTACGTTTTCTCCGTTTACTTTGTGGATCACCAGGGAATCCCCGTAGACAATCAGGTCGGCATTTACCCATTCCATCCATTGAAAGGTAGGGGAGGTAGAATTGATGCAATGCCGGGGATCCATTTCTCCCTGATAAATCACCTCGGTACCCGGTGAACACATGTTTCCGGTAGGCCGTGCCTTGCCGGGATCCTCTTCGGCCAGCATCTGATACTCTACCGAAATTGGCCAGTCCTGTTCTTTCAGAATAGTTTCGGGCGCTTGGGAATGAAACATCACGCCACTGTTGCGGTAGGTATAGCTTGGGGCATCTTTCATCCACTGATCCGTAAACCGGTATTCAAACTTCAAGTGGTAATAGGAAAAAGGTTGCTGGTAAAAAAGATGTCCATACCGCGCATCAAACATGTCATATTCGTCGTAATTTACTTGTATAACGCCATTAATAACCCGAAAGGTATTGCCGTAGTTTTCACCCACCTCGTGGTGATGAATCTTTGGAATCCATCCTTCCAGATCCCGGCCATTAAAAAGAACTTGCCATTCATCGCCTTGGCTTGAATTTTCAGAAGACGAAGAGCTGCAAGCTGCAAGAAAACAAAACAAAACAGGTACTAAAAGGAGGTTGCTTAGAGACATCATAGGTGTTTATAGTCGGTAACTGAATATGTATCAAAATTGGTAAATAGGAGTGTACCACTTTGTAAATATACTTAGTTTAAAAATTTAACCAAACTACAGGTACACCATGCTGGTCTTAGTCTATGCCAAAGTCTACTACCGAATATTTCTTTGAGCAATTTACTTTTCTCGTATTTCCAATTCCTAGGCCACATGTATGAACATTGTCCGATTGAACCCACATTTTTAAGCAATAGGTTAGTTTCAGCTAACAAATCTGCTATAAAAAAATCCATCAAAGGTTTCAAACCCTTGATGGATTCTGACTATTTCTCAATTTCCTTCCCGCAAGGCAAAATTCTATTGGATTAGAAATGGTGTTTTGCCATCGGTAATAATGATTTTAGCGTTTGGCGATTTAGAAAGCTCACTAAAAGCTTCAATGCTTCTAATCTTGATAATCTCAGGAGTTAGCCCTTCTGCCAATACCATTTGAGCATCTCTTATTCCTGTTGCCTCTATCAATTTTCTGTCAGCGTCTAACCTGGCTTGTTGTAAAATAAACTCCATTCTTAGTGCATCTTGCTCTGCTTGTAACTTTTGTTCTATTGAGTTGGCCAATCCGGCTGGTAATTGGATACTTTTCATCAGGACGGCCTCGGTGAAAATTCCCTGCTTTGCCAATGTTTCGTCCATCTTTTTCTTAATTTCCAGTTCAATATCTGCGCGCATGCCAGAGTGCATGTCTTTTGCGAAGTATTTTGAGCAGATATCTGCCGATGCGGAACGGAAAACGCTAGAAATAATCGACTCATAATTCAAACCAATAGTTTTTAAAATATTGGGAACATCATCGGCATTCAAGCGGTAAAGAATAGAAATTTCAGAAATAATACTCAGACCCTCCTTACTGGGTAAACTCAGTTCTAATTCTAAATTTCTGGTTTGAATAGGTACTTTGACCACTTTGCTCGTAAAAGGATTGTAAACAATTGAACCTGTGGTAACTACATCATCAGACAATTTACCCAATTTTTGTGCTAAACCCACCTCACCTGGTCTTACAACGGCACAACTACTTGCTATTGTTACCAAGGCAATTAATAATTGATTTATTATTTTCATATAGTAGGGGTTTTATTTTTTTATTTTATACGAAAAAACAAATCCTAAAGATTAAATATTTCAAAAATCACGATTGAAATAGGAGGGATTCTTTAGGTGGGCGTTCAGTTTCATGTCAAAAGGTTTAAAAGAATAAAGTTTCTGGTAACTTTATCCTGTTTTTCCATAAAGTTTTGAGGTCGGACGGAGATATTCTGCTGTCAGCTTCCGTACTGTCACCGCTTTGTCTACGGCCCTTGAGTTGCTTGCGTTTGATAACCGCTTTTTTGGCTTTTTTTAAAATCTGCCTACCCAATCAATAAAAATAGTCTATATTTGTGCACGATTAGGATATGAATGTGATTTTTTTGGGCAAAGTATTTCAAGAAATGTACACACAAACTTAATTGTAATGCTATATTGATGAATACCAAGATGCCAGTTTTTTGGTATTCGGTGAAATTGAAAATTCTGGTGAAACTATATTTGGTTAATTCTATAATAGTTTTTTCTTAGTTTTCTATAATCATTCAATGTTTGGAACTGTGTCCCAACACAGTTAAAATACTTGATAAGGCACATCGTTTTTATAGTTTATAGGTTTTTTAGCTAAACATTAAAAAAATGTTATTCAACTCTTTTGAATTTCTTTTAGGATTTTTACCAGTGACTTTGATTGTATTTTATTGGCTAGGCCCGAGGTATAAATCACCTTTTACTGGGCTTTGGTTACTATTTTGCTCCTTTTTTTTCTATGCCTGGTGGAATCCTGCCTATCTGTTATTATTTTTATTTTCCATTGCGTTCAATTATTTAATTTCAAAAAGGATCTTCCCCGGACGCAAAAAAACACTTGTTTTCGGAATTGCGGTAAATTTACTGTCAATCGTAATTTTTAAATACACCGATTTTGCAATTTATAACCTAAATTTTATTCCTGATCTTTCACTGGGTTACCTTAACCTGGTGCTACCTTTGGGAATTTCTTTTTATACTTTTCAGCAAATCGCTTATCTTGTTGATAGTTATAAAGGAACCAAGAAGGAAAAGGACCTGTTTTCATACGGCTTATTCGTTTCTTTTTTTCCTCAATTAATTGCGGGACCTATTGTACACCATTCTGAAATGATGGGTCAATTTAGGAATGCCCACCTCACAAAAATAAATTATGATAACCTCTCCAGAGGATTTTTTATATTCATGATGGGATTGGCCAAGAAAATCGTGATTGCTGATAGTTTTGCAAAGATAGCCAACAAAGGATATGACAACGTTGCCTATTTGGGTTCAATAGAAGCTTGGGCCTCCTCTCTGGCTTATACATTGCAGCTTTATTTTGACTTCAGTGGGTATTCCGCAATGGCTATCGGGCTTGGACTCCTATTTAATATTAGGCTTCCCCAAAACTTTAATTCCCCCTACAAATCGCTCAGCATCAAGGAATTTTGGAGAAACTGGCACATGACTTTAAGCAGGTTTCTCAGAGATTATGTATATATCCCTCTGGGAGGAAATAAGAGAGGGAATTTTAAAACCAGTATAAACCTTATGGCTACCTTTCTCCTGGGAGGTATTTGGCATGGTGCTGGATGGACATTTGTATTTTGGGGTTTTCTACACGGTATTGCGCTTGTGATCCACCGGGAATGGTCGAAATTGGGATTAAATTTACCCAAAATCCCAGCACTTTTATTGACTTTCTTATTTGTTAATGTCACTTGGGTGTTTTTCAGGGCAGATTCCTGGAGTAGTTCTATAGATATGCTGTTCAGGATGTTCACCAGGGTACAAGGGATGGACAATTTTTATTTGGTAAGCAATTACTATGACCTGCCCGTATGGATAGCAGGTGTGGTATTGCTTTTTATGCCAAATGCCATCGAAATGGGCAAAAAATTAAAACCCTCAATTAATTACCTGATATTAAATGTCTTGTTGGTTTTGTTAAATGTGATTTACCTCAATTCTATAGTTAAAAATGACTTTTTATATTTCGACTTTTGAGCCCATGGAAAATCAATTTGAAAAGTACTTTAAGATTTTGCTTTTAAGCTGCGTTGGCGTTTTATCAGTGTTTGTATTGATAAATGTTTTCTTAGATATTTTTGGACTGAATGGTTTTCGAAATAAAGAAAATGTAAGGGTCTACGGAGAAGAAAGGTTTTCAAAATACCTGATGACTTTTCACCATATCCCACAAAATTTTGAAGGGATGATCTTGGGGCCCTCGCTTTCAGCCAATTTGGATCCTGCATACATTTCGGGTGATAGCTATTTTAACGCAAGTCTTATGGGGGCAAGGATGGATAATATTTTAGCCTTAACCACATCTATTTTAGATAACAACGGAACAATTAAAAAGGCAATTATTTGTATTCACCCTTATGTTACCAGTGATTCTGGCGCTGGGGAATTGGACTTTATGAATCCTGACAACTATTGGAAAGCCTACGGATCTGTCAACCTCCTGCAGATATACGGAATTGGGCTAATTAGATATTTCGATCTTTGGCCCAACAAATTCCCAAAGAATCAGTATAAAACAAATGGTACCAATCAGTTTGAGGAACTTTTTAGGGTAGAAGATGTAGCTGGAAGGATAGCCAAAGAAGTGAACACTGTCACGATAAGTGATTTTGATATAGGAGATAAACAGCGGGTGGCCTTCCAAAAGTTGGTTGCTATATTGCAAGCCAATGGCATTGAGTCTTTTATTTATTTTCATCCGGTACCTTATCCCATTTACCAGGTTCATTATGAGAAGTTGGATGGGTTTTGGGAAGATATTTTCAAGGGAATAGATGTACAACAGGGAGGTCCTTTGGATTTCTATAATTTTAATACAACCAGCTTCTCCGATTTTTCAAATGACCTGACCAACTATATCGACCATGGACATTTAAGTAAAAAAGGCCAACAAAGAATGATGGAAGAGATTATTGATCAATGGGAACAAAAGAAATAATACAAGCTTTTTCTTGGACGGGCTTTGGTTGAAAGGTTTATTTTACCGGAACACATCATAACGGATATCGCTCTAAAGGTATGCTATCAAACTGTGAGAATTGAAGGTTCCGGCATAGTAACTTTAAATCCGAAGCCATATTAAAAAAAGTCAAAAAAGTCTCTATTTGGCTTAAGCTTTTCCTACTCATTTTTTTGTTCTCTGAAATACGCAGGATTATGGGAGTTTACTTAATTTGGGAATTAAAATAGACTTCTCAATAATTTTATTCAAAAGTTGTGCTGGCAAATTGCAAATGTGAATTTATCTTACAGCTTAATTCAAATAAATTAGTATGGGATATTGGCTATAAATATTTTGAAGTTTTATAAGAAAAAAATACATTACCCAAAACACCTGATTTTAGGTAATGTATTTTCATTTTGCTAATGTTTCTTCACCGACCCATGATGAGACGGGTTTGGGCAGTGGATCCTGCCAAATCTTTTAATTCAATCTTCAAACCTCCCTCCTTATGGATTTTCCTGTCCACGGCCACGGTGATCTGGTGTTTGCCTTGGGGTAAGTTGGTGGTTGTTGATTGTTCTATAAGTGAAAGGGATTTATTTCCAGCCCAAGCCTGTATTCCCTGGCTGCTATTAAATGCCAACTGAACGTCTCCTGCAGTCAGTACCTCAATTTCAAACTGCACCAGACTGATCGATTTACCGTTTTCCAGCTCTATGGCAGCAACTTCGCTTATGGGCAAAACCCCGGAAACTTGGCTGTAGGCAGGTTGGAGACGAAGTCGGGTATCGGCTTTAACCAGGGCATCCAAGCCTTCCTGGTTGATTTTTTGGATTAGATCAGCATTGCCGGACACTGCCCTCCACCTTCGGACCAACCGCTCATTGGGAACACGGTAATTGCCCGATTCCCCCAACTTGGAGAGGTAACTTATCAGATCGATAAATTCCTTCCTTTCCAGACTTGCCGTCAATCCAGGAGGCATTAGGGAGCCGGGTACATTTTCATGGGAAGTAATCTGGCTTTTGGGTATTGACTCCTCCATGCCTGCTACATTGCGCAACACCAATTCATTGGCACCGTCACCTGCCATATATCCCATCACCACACTACCGTCGGATTTGGTGATTTTCTGAAGTTCGTAGCCTTCCTTAATGGATTCGGTAGGATCCACTACGGATTTGATAATGTTATCTATGGGTGAACTGGTTCCCAGACTACTCATGTCGGGACCCATCAACCCTCCGGCTCCTCCCAGGGCGTGACAGGTTTGGCACATCAAAGCATTTTTGCGGTAAATGGCTTCGCCCAATACCGGATCCCCACTGTTTTTGATTTCCTGAACCAAGGCATAGATTTGATTCTCCGATAACTGCTGTGGCATTCGCTCCGGCGGTAAGATACCCCCGGAAGCCTCCAAGGCTTTTCGCAATGCCTGGGAGGCATGGTTGTTTTGCCTGAACCAAGCAATCTGTCTCATGGATTGCCGTCCGATTTTGGCCATTTCTGCCGGTATTTTATTCTCTTTTAGGGTGTTTGCCAATATGGAAACCGATTCATCTCTGTCCAAAAATGCACCAAACAATTCACCTGCATCCTCAGTATCCGGGGATTTTCTCAAAAGCGATACAGCCAAATCAGCCGCTTGCGCTGCATCCAACCGAACAAATTCGGAGGTTGCGAGCAGTTGAATTTCCAGCGGCTGGGTTTTAGCCGTCATATCCAGCAGCAAACGGTGGCTTTTCGAATCATCCATGCTGGCCAAGGTTCCAAGTGCCGCCCGTTTGATGGGCCGATCTCCTTCCTGAATCAAGGCAATCAGTCGGGGTGTTAGTTCGGTACGTTTCCATATCCCTGCCAGTTGTAAAGCGGCAATGGCCAGTCTTTCATCGTCATCTTCTATAAAAGACGCAATTCTTCCCGGATTTTTGTCGGGTTGTAATCCCCGCTGAGAGGCGGCCATCCTTAAGGCTAAAAGTTGCTCAGTTTTTTCTGTCGCATTGCCCCGCCCTTCAACGGCCAAATCCAAAAGGACATTTAAAGATGAAATAGGCCCATACTTGGCAATAGCACCCAACACATCCCTATGATAGGCTTCGGGAACTTCACCTTTTTGGTATAAGTTTACAAGCAATTCAATTGCGGTGGGGTTACTTACCGACTTTAGTGCAAAAGAAGTTTTCTTGGCGTCACCGAGGTAAGACGGGTTAGCCGCTACTTCTTTCATCCAAAAGGATTCTTGCCCTTTTACCGTCTGCCACAGGGCATAGTCCAAAAATTCATCCATGGTCTGATTCAAGACTCCCAATGCAGCGCGGGATGCGGCTGCTTCCGGTATTGATCCCAAAGCAATTACAGCTTCCAACCGTACCCTAGGATTTGTATCCTGTGATGCCTGGATCAAAAGGTCCATAGGGTGTTGAATTTCTTTGATCCAGTGCCCCAAAACCCGTACCGCCGCGGCCCTTGCGTTGGGGTTTTTGGCGGCGAGTAATTGGCGAAGCAGTGCTTCATTCGTTTCACCCAATGCCTGCACGACCCACAAGCCTTCAAGTAACTGGTGTTCGTAGTTGGGGTCATTTTTATCCAGGGATTGGATCCACGTTTTCAGCACCGGAATAACTTGTTTGGTACCCTTGTTCTTCAAAACCTGCTTGGCCTGTATTCTTGTCCAATCCTCAGGCAATTTAAGCGTATTCAACAGTTCCAGCACCGATAACTGGGTTAGGTTCGGAATGCTTACGGATGGACTGCCCTTTGCCGCTATGCGCCAGATTCTACCATGCTGCTGGTCCCTTCTGGGATCATGAAAATCAACTTCCCCATGTTGTATGATTGGGTTGTACCAGTCTGCCACATAAATGGCACCATCAGGCCCAACCGTGATATCCACCGGGCGAAAAGCAATGTGGTCGGTCCAGAGGAGGTCTTCGGCCTGCTTGGAAACAAATCCACTTCCCTGATCCTCAATGACAAACCGATTTACCCGGTTGGCCCGAAAATCGTTGGTGATCAAGCTTCCTTCCCAGGATGCTGGCAAATGCCTTCCTGAAACCCTGTCCAAACCGCTATGCTTTGGTTGTCCGGGATTCAAGCCCCGAATGATTCGCGCTGCACCTGGGGCCGCCAAGAAAGTAGCTCCCGGAAAAGCAAAATTGATACCTTCTCCTCCCGCACCATCTGTCAGGAAGGACTGACCCCAGCGGTCAAATTGTAGTCCCCATGGATTGACCAAGCCTTTGGCATACACTTCCAGTTGTAAGGTGCTGGGGCGCAATTGCCAAACGCCTCCACCTTCAAGCCTTCGAATTCCCCAAGGGGTTTCCACATGGCTGTAAATGTAAATAGACTGGTTAAAGTACATCAATCCATCCGGTCCCCAACGGAAGGTATGGATCAGGTGATGAGTGTCACCCGTACCAAATCCGGTAAGAATTCTCTTGCGTTGATCGGCTTTTCCATCACCGTTGGTATCTTTGAAGTGCAATATCTCGGTGGAGTTCGCCACATAAACCCCACCATCCCCGGGAAGTATTCCCGTAGGGGTAATCAGCCCTTCGGCAAATACGGTTGATTTATCCACTTTGCCGTCGCCATTGGTGTCTTCCAACACAAAAATTTTGTCGTTGGCGGTTTCGCCGGGCTTGAGGTGTGGGTAGACGGTACTGCTGACCACCCATAGCCTGCCCTCCGCATCCCAGTTCATTTGGATAGGTTTGATCACCAAAGGATCAGCCGCATACAGGCTTACTTCCAGCCCTTCAGCCACCTGAAAAGATTCCAATTGCCGCTGAACATCGGGAGAGGGGATATCCTTCAGGCTGTTTTGAGGCCATACCGGTGTGTTCACCAGCGATAAACCGACTAAAAACAGTATCCGGATTGACCGGATTTTGATACGTATTGCATTCATTTTCTTTGGTTTTTATTTTGGAGCCATCTTTCAATGGATGGAAAGTAACAGCTTGATTTCCCCGGATGCTTAGGGGGTTGGGTATAATTTGTAGTTATTTGCGGTTGGCGATTTGGCTTCGGTAATCTGACCTTGAAGCCAGGTGAGCACAATGTCGAAATCTTCCAAGTCTTTTACGTGTCTTCCCTGCTCATATTCTCTAAACCCAATAATATAGGTTCTGTTCAAAGGCCTGTACTGGAAAAAAAACACTTCATCTTTCTTATTGAGCAGACGCTTCAGGTGTCCGGCCTGGTCCAATGCTCCTCCTTGCAACAAAGAGATTCCTTCGGACCACGCTTTTGCGGAAGCACTGGCAACTATTTTTCCATCTATTTCCAAGGAATAAAATCCCTTTTTCAGCCCCTTTACGGAAAAGAGCCGCTCTTTTCCCGATTGGAGTGAGTTTGGTACGGGTACTGGAAGTATCTTCTCCTCGACCATAAACTGAATGGTTCTGTTTTTGGAATCATTGACCACTAAGTTAACGGGTAAGGTACTTACGATTTGTCCGGATCTTGCGTCAACCGAAATTTTCCACGGTTCGGTCTCCATTCCCAAGCCGTCCCCAATGATTTCTGCCAATTGATAGTAGCCGTATTCCGTTAGATGAATGCCATTTTCTGAGACCAATTCCTTTTCAGGCAATTGTTCCATCGGACTAAAGAGGTCTATATAACGTTTCTGTCTGGCTTGGGCAATTTGAGCAATCTTTTCTGCGTATAGTTTAAGATTTTTGTTTCGCTCTGCCAAAAGGGATGGTGTTCCTCCGGCAAATTGTGGAATAGGTGAAAGGAGAATGGCCTCTGCCCCCAGTTCTTGAATCTTGTCAAGTAATTTTTCCAATCCCTTTCCGAAACTGTCAAGTCCAGTTTCACCATTTTGGGCCTCTACACTCCCATAGGCTACTAATACATGGGTGGGTTTTGCCTCCGCCAATTGGGCGATTAATAAGTCATAAGCGCTTGGCGGACTTGTAAAATAACTTCTGGCTTCGCCGAAAACATTGTCCCCGGACCAGCCCAGGTTTCTGAATGTAATGCTTCTCTCCGGCCAGTGCCTGGTTAAACGAAATTCAAGGTAATTATACGTCTGCTCGTTTTCTATCAGGGCATTACCCAATAAAACAACCCTGTCACCGTTTTTCAACTCAAAGGGCAAATTCTTGGTAGTTTGGCTTAAGGTGGAAAAGGGTAGGAGAAGGGCAATCAATAATAGTGTGTGACATACCGATTTATAAATACTGCCAGGAGTAGGAAATACCTTTCGGAGGCTTCTTGGGATTGGTGTTTGTTTCACGGGATTAGTCTAGATTCAAAGGGTTTACGCTTTAGCGTAATGCCCCGTTTAAAGATTCGAATTGATTTTGAATTTAATTCAAAGCAGAACACATCACTATAATATATTCAGCATGCAATATACCCAAGCAACCCAATTTTGACATTAAAATTCCGATGTTTTTTATAAAGGGAAGCTGGATAGGGAAAACGGCAATTGGCTTCATTTCCGAATCACACATAAATTGCCTTTATTTGCTTGTAGCATTATTCAAATTTTACTATTTTCATTCTGCCTTTATGAGAAATGTTTATTGGTTCCGTTGGTTATTTTTGTTTGTTTCTGTGCTATTTATCGATGAGGCAAAGGCGCAGGCACCAAGCTTTATTTATGGCGATGCCTTGCCCGATGCTCCTGACTTGGCAATGAGGGGTGATTTCTCCGTGGGAGTAAGGACAATGGAGCTGGTCAACAAGGACCAGCCTAACATAAACAACATCGAGCAGGGAGCCGCACCCTTATACGACCGAAAAATGCTCGTGGAAGTCTGGTATCCGGCTACACCCACAGGGCAAGATAGTTTGGCGACCTATACCGATGTCCTGGGAATACCCGGAAATCCAAACCGACCGGTGGTTCCTTTCACCTTTTTTGGGAGGGCTTTCCGGAATGCGGAACCAGATTTGGGACAGGGTCCCTATCCGTTGTTGATCGTTTCCCATGGTTATTTGGGATCAAGGCACCTGATGAGTTATTTGACCGAAAATTTGGCTTCCAAAGGATATGTGGTGGTAGCCATCGACCATCCTGAATCCACCCACAGCAATCCAGGTAAATTCACAAGTACCCTGTATTACCGGGCACTGGATGATCTCTTTGTTTTGAATCAAATGGCTGCTTTTGGAAGGCAGGATTCTGAAAGCTTTTTGTCGGGTTTGGTGAATGCGGATATGACGGCATTAATTGGCTATTCGATGGGCGGATATGGCGTGCTAAATGCCGCTGGGGCAGGGTATAGTCCGCAGATGGTTCAAATGTTTGGTCAACTTTCAGGCGGCAATAAGGCTATAGAATCCCGTGTTAGCGGCAATGCAGCCTATCAGGCCGCTATGGATGATCGGATTAAGGCGATCGTTGCCTTTGCCCCCTGGGGGATGCAACGGGGTGCCTGGAACGCAGAAGGACTAAAGGGGATCACAGTTCCCACCTTCCTGGTTGCTGGAGATAAGGATGATGTGTCCGGCTATGAAGATGGGGTAAAGGCGATTTATGAAGGAATTGAAAATGCGGAAAAATATATGCTTGTCTACCAAAATGCCCGGCATAACGTGGCTCCAAACCCACCGCCAACTGCTTCCTATGCCCCTGGATTGGATTTGAATGAATATTATCATTATGCGGAGCCTGTTTGGGACCAGCGAAGGATCAACAATATCAACCAACATTTCCTGACGGCATTCTTGGGGATAAAATTGAAAGGGCTGGACTATGGTTCCTTTCTGGACCTAACGAAGGACGCTTTAGAAGAAAGCTGGAAAGGCTTTAAACCAAGAACCTCCATCGGCTTAGAGCTTTGGAGGGGATTGCCGGAAAAACAGTAAAATTCATAAGATCTACCGATCAATTGGCCTTTTCAAAAACCAGAAAATGCTGAATTCTCATAAATTGGCCATTTTGAGTCAGCTCAAAGCCATTGGCTGTCAGCTCCTTTTCAATTTGAGCTACTGTCATTTTGTGGAGGGGTTTTATGGCAACCCTCGGATCTTCACCCCGGTATTCGATGAGCAGGAGTTTGCCGCCCGGCTTCAAAGCAGCTTTGATTTCCTGAAGCATTTCTTGGGGATGAATTAGCTCGTGGTATACGTCGACCATAATTACCAAGTCCGTGGAATTTTCGGGAAGGTTGGGAGAAGCATCAGCTCCTTTGATCGTCTCTACATTATCAAAACCCAAAGCTTTCGATTGCTCATTGATATAGTCAATGGCGTCGTCTTGGATTTCCACGGCAAACACTTTTCCCTGAGGGACTAGGGGAGCTATGCGAAACGTGTAGTAGCCTGAACCAGCCCCTAGGTCAGCAACGACACTCTTTGCCGTAATTGGTAGGTTTTTCAAGGCCAGGGAAATGCTTTCTTCCTGTTCGCGGCTTTCCCGCTCCAGCCAATCCTTACCGTGAAATCCCATGATATGCGAAATTTCCCGGCCTAAATAAACCTTTCCCGTTCCGTCACGGTCGGGGGTTTTAAAGGTGTAAGGAGAATCTTCTACCGAGTTCCTTTGCTGGGCTTGACAGCCAGTCCAAATCATGGAAAGCAAAAGCAACAGATGAGTTATACCTAAACGTATCATAATTTTCATGTTGGGATAACAAGATACCGGCAATCTTGTTGGATTCCAATCTACCCTAATTGCTAATTTTAGAATAAAACACTACCAATTAAGTTGAAAAGTTAAAATTGGGTCTGGCACTGAAAAGTCTTCTATAAAAAAGGCCTAGTTCTGTCCAAGGATAAATACCACATCCACTGGAAGAAATACCTTATATTTGCCCAACACCTTTAAAATTTCCACTGAGAATCCTAATTGAATCCGAGCAAATCGAACCATCATATGCCTGTATCTATCTCCCGAATTTTCTTTGCATCCCTATCTTTGGTGGCCCTATGCCAACTGTCATGTTCAAACGAAACCAACTTCCAAACCATACCCGTGGATTATCCTGAAAGCAAACGCACTGACCAAGTAGATACTTATTGGGGACAGGAAGTAGCTGATCCCTATCGATGGATGGAAGATGATTATGCCGAGGATACAAAAGCCTGGGTAACTTCCCAAAACGAGGTAACTTTCGGTTATTTGGAAAAGATTCCTTTCCGCCAAGAAGTACGGGAGCGGCTGGAGGTGGTTTGGAACTTTGAACGCATCTCTGCTCCCAGCCGACATGGGGAATACCTTTACTTTTCGAAAAATGACGGGTTGCAAAATCAGGCGGTCATCTACCGAAAAAAAGACAGTGCTGGGGAGTCGGAACTGTTTCTTGACCCCAACCAACTGTCTGAAGATGGATCTACCAGTTTGGGAGGGACGGCCTTTACGAAAAGTGGAAAGCTTTTTGCCTACGCCCTGTCTGTGGCAGGATCCGACTGGAGGGATATTTATGTGATGGATGCGGAAACGAAAGCACTTTTGACAGACAAGGTGCTGGACGCGAAATTTACGGGAATAGCCTGGAAAGGAGAGGAGGGATTTTATTACAGCACATACGATAAACCGGGAGGGTCCAAACTTTCAGCATTGACCAATAACCACAAACTTTATTACCATGCACTCGGTACCCCACAGGCTGATGATAAACTTGTTTTTGGGTCAGACGAAGATCCCATAAGGTACGTTGGGGCTGAGGTGACCGAAGACGGGGAATATTTGATCATCTCCGCCGCAAACAGCACTTCCGGCAATGCCCTTTATATTCAATCCCTGCTAAAACCCAATGAGCCGATCAGGCCTATTGTCAGCTCGATGGACAACAACCATGGGGTCTTGGATCATCAAGATGGCGAATTATATATTACCACCAACCTAAATGCCCCGAACAACCGACTGGTAAAGACAGCTGTTACCAAACTAGATTCCAGTCAATGGGAGGATGTAATATCTGAGGGGCAATTTGTGTTGGAGGTATCCAAAGGGGGAGGTAAGTTTTTCGCTTCCTACCTGAAAGATGCGATCACAGAAGTGCATCAGGTAACCTATTCCGGCAAAATGGAAAGAATCATTGACTTACCAGGAGTTGGTACGGCGGGCGGTTTTAGCGCCAAAAAGGAGGATGAAGAACTGTATTACACCTTCACGTCTTATATTTCGCCCGCGACTTCCTACAAATATAACCTGTCCACCGGTGAGAGTGAACTGTATTTCAGACCCGACCTCGATTTCAATCCGGATGCTTTTGAAAGTTCCCAGGATTTCTATACTTCCAATGACGGCACGAAAATCCCTTTAATTATCACCCACAAAAAAGGGCTGAAATTAGACGGTAAGAATCCGACGATTCTGTATGGCTATGGGGGGTTTAATATCAGCCTGACTCCAGCATTTAGTGTGGCAAATACCGTATGGCTGGAAAACGGTGGGGTGTATGCAGTTCCCAATATTCGGGGAGGGGGAGAATATGGCGAGAAATGGCATTTGACGGGAACCAAGCTGCAAAAGCAACAAGTCTTTGACGACTTCATAGCGGCTGCGGAATACCTGATTGAAGAAGGATATACTTCTTCAGAATACCTGGCACTGCGGGGTGGCAGCAATGGTGGACTCCTTGTCGGCGCCGTGATGACGCAGCGGCCTGAGTTGGCAAAAGTCGCTCTGCCTGCTGTTGGCGTGTTGGACATGCTTCGGTATCATCAATTCACTGCAGGAGCAGGTTGGGGGTACGACTACGGCACGGCCGATGACAGTGAGGAAATGTTCAACTACCTGAAGGGATATTCTCCCCTGCACAGTCTTCAAGTTGGCACCACCTATCCGGCTACGCTCATTACCACTGCCGACCACGATGACCGGGTAGTCCCCGCGCATTCATTCAAATTTGCCGCAACGCTCCAACAGGCTCATGCCGGAGAGAACCCCGTGCTCATACGGATAGAAACCAACGCCGGGCACGGTGCGGGAAAGCCCACTTCGAAAGTTATTGAAGAAATCGCCGATATATTTTCCTTTACTTGGTATCAAATGGGAATTTCTTATCCCAATCTGTAGATGGAAGTATTTTTGTAACTTGTAGGTTCATTTAAACATTAACCCTTCGAATAAAGGATGAAAAAGACGTTTCTATTCTTATCAATTTGCTTTCTGTTGAAAAGCGTCCCGGTAAGTGCACAACAAAACATTGTTCCGGCTGCCGTATTCCACGAGTTGGTGGATCTGATTGACAGCTATTCAGAAGCTAGAGAAAAACAGGACACGGTATTGCTTAAAGCTATTCTAACCGCGGATATTGATCAGTTGGTCTCTTCGGGGGAATGGAGGCTGGGATTATCCACGGCAGTGGAAGGAATGAAACGGAGCTCGCAGGTAAATGAAGGAAAGCGAACTTTAGCCGTAGAAAGGGTCAAACTCCTCGATCCCAAGACAGCGTTGGTAGATGCGCGGTACACCATTGAACCTGCGGATGGTGGCCCTGCCAGAAAGATGTGGAGTACCTTTATTGCTGTCTTTCAAGATGACCGATGGAAAATTACGGGCATTCGCAACATGCTTCCTACAGGGCAGTGATCGAAGGTAAATACAGAAGTTGAAGGTGTTGAAATAAATGTAAGACGGTATAGGAATCCGTATCCCGAAGTAATATAACGGGTACAAATCCCCGCAAAGACACATCTCACTGGCTTGGGAAATAGGCCAATCATGATAATTTTAGTCCTTAATGGGGGAATTTAATTTCGCCTTGTTTTCCAAAATAGTCGGATAGAGGTCATAGGTGGGGTAAAACTCGGTGGAGAAAGCCCCCCAAACACTTCTTTCGACAGAAATATTTAAGGCCCGTAACTCACTGGCAGGAATTTTTACCGTCACTACCTGTCCGATTCCCATCATCACGTACCAGGAGATTACCTTGGCGGAGGCAGGTGGGAAGTTTTCGGTAAATCCGTTTTTTTCACGGATTTCAACCAGTTCGTCAATATTTTTGTCCTGATGATGTTTAAGTAGTATGGTAATCATGATGCTGTCGTTTTTTGCTTCTTCCTGCCCTTGGGCAAACTGGATTATAAATGCCAATAGGATCAATAAGGTAGCCTTTCTCATAGTTGGATAGTTTTTCACATTGCAAATTAACAGCCATTTTTTTTCAACAATTAGCCTTTAAGCGAACGCTGACTGCAAATTCCGGTCAAGGAACTTGGGAAATTTCATCGGCAGGCAATTCAGGAACATGGACAGGAAGCAAGAGGTGACCATTCAAATATAATAAATTGGCAGGGATATGTTTTAACCGAAAACAAAATGCCGCAGTGTTAATTTGTTTCTATTCAAAAAAAGGAACTAAGCCGATTTCCTTACCTTTCGACCTGATTTGGTTTCCTCAAAAATCGTATAAGATCAGAAAGTCAGATTCAAAATCGGTAACAATCATCATTTGATTTCGAGATCCTAAATTACCGGTAGCCCATGAATAAAGATAGGTTTTTGAGTTATTTTCTTTGGCACTGACTTTGAGATTGAACATCGGAAAAACGAACGGATATGGACATATTTATAGGGATAGCAATTGAAGGTTTAATTATAATT
>JBBQXZ010000068.1:0-19311 GCA_038209145.1 Cytophagales bacterium
CCTCTCCGAAGCAGAATAGAAAACGGATGAAACGGATAAAGCAGATTTTTTTTCCCGTCTCAAAGATCTGTGGAAATCCGTGGAAATCCGCAAAATCAGCGTTCCAGCCGCTGAGAAGCAAAATAGAACACGGATGAAGCGGATAAAACGGATCTTTTTTTTCCGTCTCAAAGATCTGTGGAAATCCGTGGAAATCCGCCAAATCAGCGTTCCAGCCGCTCCGAAGCAAAATAGAACACGGATGAAGCGGATAAAGCGGATTTGTTTTTTCCATCATAAAGATCTGTGGAAATCCGCAACAATCCGCCAAATCAGCGTTCCGGCCTCTCCGAAGCAAAATAGAACACGGATGAAGCGGATAAAGCGGATTTTTCTTTTCCATCATAAAGATCTGTGGAAATCCGTGGAAATCCGCCAAATCAGCGTTCCAGCCTCTCCGAAACAAAATAGGACACGGATGAAACGGATAAAAACGGATCTTTTTTATCCATCTCAAAGATCTGTGGCAATCCGCAACAATCCGCCAAATCAGCGTTCCAGCCGCTCCGAAGCAAAATAGAACACGGATGAAACGGATATAGCGGATCTTTTTTATCCGTTTCAAAGATCTGTGGCAATCCGCAACAATCCGTCAAATCAGCGTTCCAGCCGCTCCGAAGCAAAATAGAACACGGATGAAGCGGATAAAACGGATCTTTTTTATCCATCTCAAAGATTTGTGGCAATCCGCAACAATCTGCCAAATCAGCGTTCCAACCTCTCCGAAGCAAAATAGAACACGGATGAAGCGGATAAAAACGGATTATTTCTTAAACGCATCCGGAATGATAAATTCGTAGCCTGCGGGTGGCCAGGGTCCAATGCTCTGTCCTGTAGGCCTTGGTGCTGTCGGACGGATCGGTTCGAGGCCTGCGGCAGAATAGACAATGGCCAAATGAGGCGTTTGCCTTTCCTTTCCAGCATCCAACACCAAGGACCTGATACCTGCGTCCATTATACCACTCGTCATCAAGGTCCGTTCCACAGGAGCGGTTGGTTTACCAGTAACGAAAAACTTCTGAATATTCAGTGTCAGGTAACTGAAATGAGAATAACTCATGCTGTGGTCCAAGACAAACTCCGTAGCCACCATTTTACCGTCCGCGTGTGCGGCATAGGCCCAACATGAATTCACATAACCCGTCAACATCACAATTGCCCCCTTGGTCCCGTCCGTGTATCGAATAATCACCGCATGGGGATCCCTTACCAATTCCCGCATATCACCTTCATTTTTGTTTCGGATGGCATTACATCCTGCCTCTACCAATTCCAGCGATATTTCCCCGGTATCCAATGCTTTCCATACATCCTTCCCCCGAATTCCTTTCACACTTTCAACTCCTGTCTCCCCTCCCTTCCTCCGCTCAACCATGCATTGTAAAATTTCAGCGACATGAAATCCATATGAATCTAGGGAGGCATACCCGATAGCCACCGCTTCTTTAATCTCCACTCCCAAGGGGTGTTCCAAGGGGGCATCCCGCCAAGCAAAGGGTAGCGAAGATCCTGCCATCATGGGAACATTCAATTCCTGCCCCCGGTCATAGACCCACTTACTATCCAGCCAACTATACGCCAAATGCTTATCCGTAAACAAGGGTACTGACCTGTCGGAGGCATCAAATACCCGAAATATTTGCTCCAGGTAGTTCATCCTCGGATACATTTTTACCCCCAGCCTGCTCATTGGGTACTCGCCATGCTCCCCAATATAAAGAACCGCATCCACTGCCAACTTGTCCCCACCCAAGGTAAGGGCCTCGGCAATGGTTGGGTAAAGCGTTGCCCCGTTCATTTGTGCAATGCGAACACCTGTATCATTATCCCCAATCTGATCAATCCATACCGAAACAACCTGGATTTCCGGAGCTACCATGCCGTCATCGGTTGGAATACCTGCAAAAATCTTAGTGGCAATCACATCAGCATGGGCACTGTTTCGGTAAATATTGGCAATTAGCGCAATTTTCATTTTTCGCTTTTTGGACGAATAGACAGACTCCAAGGTAGTCCCCAAGGCAGATGAGGAAACTGTTACCAGGGAGGACGCAATTACAGCTTGTTTTAAAAATTTTCTTCTGGGATAGTGATTTTGATTTGTCATGTGAAAGGATAAATGTTCAACAAAGATTGTTTACTGGATAAAAAATCTTTTGGTATTAAACCAATTTAAAACTGCGGGAAGTCTACCAACCAACTGCATACCCATTTCTTCGGGGGTCAGCCCCTCCCATCAGCCATCCCGTCGAATAATCGATGGTAATGCCCTGTGCGCCACCTACCGTCATGGACCAGGGACCTAAACTGGTGTCCAGCTGGAATCCCATTTTACGCAAATCATCCAACACTTTTTCACCTACCCGGGTCTCCATGATGGCTTCCGTGGCCGGCACCGATCCCAATTCATCTTTCCAGCGAAACCTCGGTGCGCTGATGGCATCCTGGATATTCATCCCAAAATCAACATGGTTCATTGCAACTTGCGGAACTGACTGCAATATCCCAAAACTTCCTGGGGAACCAACGATCAGTTCCGGCCTTCCGTTTTTGTGAAACTGCATCATCCCTCCCACGCACCAGCCAACACCTTTGCCCGGTGCTACACTGTTGGCCAAGCCTGGCTCTTTGGACATCCAGTCCAATGCACTGTTGAAGATCAGCCCGGTCTTTCCGGCAATATAACCGGACCCAAAACCTCCGCCATGGGTTTGTATAATCACGGCGGCATTTCCCCATTCATCCACGACCGACAAGCTGGTTGTGGCATATTGGTAGGATGTGTAAATTTCTTCGCTAATCGCTGAAATTGGCGTGGTCTGGCCTATTCCCAATTTAGCCTGTGTCATTCTTTGTTTGACCCGTTGCTTCACCTTTTCCCGCTGTTGGTCCAAGTAAGCATCTGACAAAAGCATCGCAACAGGTACATCCACAAAGTCGGGATCACCAACATACTTATCCGTATCCAATCTACAAAGATAAATGGTCTCCAAAAGATGGGCGAGGTATTGGCTACTGTTGTGTCCCATTTTTTGGACATCAAACCCTTCCATGATTTTGAGGGTCTGCAGCTGCTGAATTCCCATCCCTGGAGGAGGATGGTTGTAAACAGTGTATCCTTTATAGGTAATAGAAAGCGGCTCCACCCACTGTACCTTATCAGGAACTGCCGCCAGGTCCTTGGCGGTCACAAATCCTCCATCAGCCCTAAAAGCCGCTTCAATTTCATTCGCCAATTCCCCTTTGTAGAAATAATCGGCACCCCTTTCGGCTATTTTCCGCATGGTTTGTGCCAAGGGTTTATTGGTAAAAAAATCCCCTATCTGATAGGGAGATTTATCCGATTTTAGCAGAATATTGACCGATTCCTGATGCGGAAGCACCCGCTGCAAGGTACCTTTCCACATCGCTTCATCAAATTCGGTGATGGGAACTCCTTCTTCGAGGTACTTTATCGCCGGAGCAAATACCTGACCTAAACTCATGGTTCCATAATCGGTCAAAGCCCTGTTCCAGCCTGCTAAATTTCCGGGGACGGCAACGATTTTTGGGCCTACAGTTTCTATGGCTCCGTGCCCGGCCCCATCTGCTGCCTTGGTCGCTCCCTGAAGTTTGGCCGCATCAAATGATTCAGGTACCCACCCTCCAAAAATCAGCGATCGGGTTCTGTTTTCTTTTGCATCGTAATATAGCAAATAGCCCACACCTGCTACCCCTGACATATAAGGTTCTACCGCATTGAGGGCAGCGGCAGCGGCAACGATTGCATCAATGGCATTGCCTCCTTGGATCAGCATCTCTTGGCCGGCTAAAGATGCCAGGGGATTTGCCGTAGCGACCATTCCCCTTTTACCCATAGCTGCGGGACGCAAGTTCTCTTTGGCAACTTGGGCATGCAAGGGAAGAAAGTATGAATTGGAGACAATGAAAAACAGAAAAATCCGAATTGCCTTTTTAAAATAGGATACGTATAGTTTTATCATAACCTTCATTTTTGTTAGAAATAATTTTTCTTATTTCAATTATCCCAAATGGCATTATTTGCTTCAAAGTATTTCTTTTTCCGACTTAGGTAAATCGTATTTTTTGATGAAAGGGAGTAAATCCCGTCAGAAAAACAGTGGGAGCGTTCGTTCTGGGCAACGCTCCACGGATCTCAACCCACTGATGCTGATGTATTGCTGGACCAAAATTCACTGATTCCCCGCCTACTGAATAAGAACCTGTACCTTCTTTCAAGTAATATACATCTTTCATTTGCGGATGCGCCTCAACCCCTGTAAAGGACCCACCCTGTCGGAAAATTAATTCTATAGCTAGGGGAACATGATCTGTACCTTGGATATCGATTTCCAATTCAAATCCACCCGCTATCTCTCCGATACTTACTGTGGCGGTATATTTCTGAACCTCAGACTGGGGACGAAGTGCTTTTGGCATTTTTTCCCAATCTCCGTCATCGGGTAAATTTTCTACAGGCAAAGGTTGGTAGTAAGGTCCCTCTAGGCTACTGCTTAGTATATGCTTCCCATCCTTTTGTTCCATCTTCTCAGATGAAAATTGTCCTTTTCCAAAAAAAGCACTTGCAAACCTTACCCCCTGAAGTACTACTTGTTTTTTATGAAAATTAAAAAACGAAGGATTGTTGAGTAATATAGATCCATCGTAGTCTCCCCTACGGATACGGGTAAGGCCTGAATGGGAGAAATTCCTTACGTAATCTATAGGCAATGGACTGGGAGCCGGTAAGGGGTTCCACAAATTGGGATCCTCTAAAAAATAGTGAAGAAAACCGGTGATTTTGTTAAAGGCTGTATCCTCGATTAGGCGGCAGGCGGCGGCAAATCGGGGATTATTATCCTTTATTGCCAAATATCTATACGGATAGTAGTAGTTTTCCAAGGTTCCAATAATGGAGTTATCCTGTCTACCAGAAGCTTCGGTTACGATTTCCCCGTTTGGATGAAGGTAAAAAAAGGTCATTTCCAGGTTTTTCCGCACATACTCCAACAGTTCGGGTTTATCGAAACCCCTAGCCGTACTGATCAAAACGCGATTGCTAAGCGAGGAATAGATGTAGCTACTTCTTTCGTTATATTGCCCATCTGGATCCATGTCAATTTTTTCTGCCAGCCATTCCTCAGCCCGTTTTAGATACCCTGGATCTGGTTTGATTTTATACAGCTCCGCCAATGCGGAACAGACCACCCACCGGTGGTTTGGGGTGTGAATCCCCCCCGATTTAAGGCATACCCCTCCCTTATCCAAAAACTGCCCAAGGGGAGTCAAAAGAGATGATTTGTTTGGCACACTACTTTCCACCAACAAGCGGTAACCTGGTGCCAACCATTTGACAATAAAAGCAATATCAGGTGTGGAATGAAAATTCGTGGTAACCAAATCTACGGTTCCATCCGCATGTTGTATGGATTTGAGAAATTCACTACAGGCCGTTAACGCTTGCACAAGGTGGGGATCCATATAATAGGTAGATTCCTTTGATACAAGCGAATTTAGGCCGGTTTTGATAAGGGAAGTGGCAGAATGCGCGGTTGCCATGCCAAAATTATCCAGCACACCCCCGTAGTTGGGGGCATTCCTGTTGCTGATAAACCGTTGCAATATATTATTAAGGTTGACATCATTTTGGCCGATCAACCGGATCAACCATTCCGATTTTTCAGATGGCTTCAGGAGGTTTTCTTTAACTGATTCTGCCTTGTAAGCAAACAAATTGGGGACAAACGGAGCAAGCAAGGCCACTTGGCTGTTTTGTTTGATAAATTTTCTTCGGTTCATTTGGGACTAGTTTGAAAATTACTGAATCAAGGTAGCCAAAATTAGTTTACTTACCAGAGATTACCCCGGAATATATCCGGGGCAATGCTTTTATTTCCATCGGTTATCGGTTGGAATTCAGGGTAAAGAGACTTGGTTAATTTCTTTGCAGGCAACCGTTATACAACTGATTCTAAAAGTGCTTCCCGCAACCTTTTTGCTACAATTTTATCTTGTCCCTTTTGGAGCATAAACACCGCTATGCGGATATAGTCCTCACTTTCCCACGAGATCGTTTCTATGGAAGGCGTGCCATTCCGCATTTTTTCGCCCAAAAGTTTTCCTGTCAGGTTGATTTTGTCTTTATCCCAAGAGATTTTAAGGGTTGGGTTTTCATTGGCGATTTCGGGAATAACAGTCTCTGTATGGACTCCCGGGATATCAGTGATGGAGTCAGCGATATCAGACACCCGTTTTTCCCACGTTTGCCAAATTTTGGCATGATCCCTGTTTATAAACGTTTCCAGGGCAACATACATGCCCAGTATTTCCTCTTTGTTTACCTTGTTACCTCTGCCAATATTTCCTCCACTAGGTGGGGCACTAAGCCTTGCTGCTTCTATCAAGTCCTTTTTCCCCATAAGGATACCGGCACTCTGCGGACCACACAACGCTTTGCCCCCAGAGATAGCTACGAGGTCATAGCCCATGTCATTGTATTTCCATAGGTTCTCGACAGGGGGAACATCCGCGGCAATATCATTCATCGTTGGAATATTATGTTTCTTTGCCACTGCCAGCCATTCCGCATGTTTGATCTTTCCCATTGGTTCTTCCCTATTTAAAAACCACATCATGGCAGTTTTATCACTTATGGCATTCTCCAGTTCCTCCCTGGTCTCTATCAGCACCAATTTCGCCCCGGTATTGGTGAGCGCATGGTGGTATCCATTGGCATGGGTTTTTTGAAGGATAATTTCACTTTTCATCCCACTGCCTTCCAAAAAAGGAAGCATGGCTACTTTTTTGGCATCCTTACCGGTAAGTACGCCAGCTGTCCCCAAAACCAGTGCGGACCAACAGCCCGCGGTGACCATGGCTCCTTCGGCATGGCAGAGTGCTGCTATTTTTTGTCCGACGGCATCCTGCACATCATCCAACATCACATAGTGCTTGGAGGATTCATTGATGGTTTCCATGACCTCATCCGGCATCAGGGAAGCGGTCATGGACGTATAGTTTCCAGCGGCATTGATAAAGGTTCGCAATCCCAGTTCCTGTATAAGATTACGCTTTGCAGGAGCAAGGGCAGCTGAAGCGGAATTTGAAAGAACAAAATTGCTCCCAAAAACCCCTCCCAATAAGGGAAGGGCTGAAAGTCTTTTTAACAGTTTTCTTCTTGTTATCATGGACAATGGGTTAAAAGCCTTTAACTAATGGCAGTAAAATGTGACTGGGCTTAGCTCCTCCATGATGGATGGTCTGCTGGGCAATCCTTACCTCCGCATCACTGCCCTGGGGCTTTCCTGTATTCGGGTTACGGTCGAACTGGGGGAAATTACTGGATGTAATATCAATACGGATGCGGTGACCCGGCTGAAATACATTGGCGGTTCCCATCATTTCAATCTCAAATTCATACACCTGATTGGGAGTGAGGAGGTTGATTTTATCCAAGCCGTCCTTAAAGCGGGCACGCAGTATGCCTTCTGATACGGGATAGGCACTTCCATCTGGGTAGACATCCACCAGTTTAATCATCCAGTCCGTATCCGGCCCGTCAGTTGCGGCATGGAGTTTCATTTTGATGGGTCCGGCAACTGTCAGGGCTTCGGTCATGTACTCCGAGGTGTAGACTAGCACATCGTTTCTTCGCTCGATGTCACGTTGATCCTTGGGACCTGCTATTGTAGGTGTTCCACAGCAGTTATTACCTCCATAGGTCATTACTGGCTGGTTGGGGTCATAAAGATATTTATCCAACCCACTCTTGGAAGGCTTGTCAAAGGAAAGGGTTCCTCCCCCGCGAAGGGTATTGGCTGGACTGTTTGCCGTGAGATACAATTCTTTATATTGGGTACCCGGAATGGGCCAGTTGTCTTCCTGACGCCATTGATTTTCTCCCATATAAAATATCTTTACCGGTTTCTCCGTATCAATACCATTTTTCACCCCTTTCAGGTGGAAATCGTAATACCTGAGTTCTTCCTCATACAAATCGATAAAGGCATGTTCGCCGAATTCCAGGTCTCCAAATTTCGTTCCGGGGCCGTGGCCCCATGGACCTACCAGCAGCTTGGTGCCTTTACGGGCTTCTGGAGTGCCTCCATGATTTTTCATGCCGACATATCCGTTTAGCGTTCCCATGAGAAAGATGTCAAACCATCCCCCTGTATTGTAAGCCGGCACCAATACTTTTTCGAAACGCTCCTCATCGCTGATAGACTTCCAGTACTCGTCGTAGCTTTCGTGCTTTACCCAGTCTCTGTAGTGTTGTACCGCATAGCCCGCACTCTCCAAATCACCGTCTTTTAGGGGGAGATGCATCAGGATATTGTCATACGTCAATTCTTCAGGTGTATAGGACTCCGTGTGCCAGTATTGCGGCAACATAATCCGGTTTGGCATACGCACAACTCCCCAGCCATAATTAAAACTGAGCCGGAAAGCACCGCCCATGGTTATCCAGTTGGCATAGAGGTTGGTTGAGGCTACCGAAGGGAAGATGGCGTCCAGGCTTGGGGGACTCTGACTGGCTGCTGCCCATTGATTATGACCCAGGTAGGAACCTCCTTGCGTGGCTATTTTCCCGTTGGAAAAATCCTGCTTGGCTATCCATTCTATCGTATCATATCCATCGTTTGCCTCATCCCGAAAGGGTTCCCATTTACCGTCACTTTCATATCGGCCCCGTACATCCTGCACAATGCCAATGTATCCGTTTTGGGCAAATTTTGTCAGCCGCTCGTGATGTACATTATCCCGCTGTAGTCCATAAGGCGTTCGGGTTACGATCACCGGGTACTTTCCCTCCTTGGCAGGCCGATAGATGTCGGCATAAAGGATGGTACCGTCCCGCATCGGTATAGCTACCTGGCGTACAATCCTAATTTCATTGAGAACAGTGCCTTGCTCTGTGATTGTCGGCGGCATGCTCCCATACAGTCCAAAGGAGAAAATGAAAATAAACGATATAAAAATGAAAATTTTTATATCAGGAAACTTACCGGAAAAGGTGATCATATTTGTTTTTTGCATTATTAACGGGTTTTAATTTCTGGGGTTAGCGTTGTTGATATTGTGGATCCCACCAAACGGTGCTGGTGAATAAGTTGCCCACATTTTGGCGATTGTAGGCATCATAGAAGGCATCCTCATTGAGTGTAATTTCGGAATCTGGGATGATCAATCTTCTGGGAATAGTACCTCCGGTTATATTTCCGGGATAATTGGTAGGAATAAGGGTTGGGTAATCCGTTCTTCGCCAGTTAGCAAAAATCTCATAGTTATCCAAAAGCAATGAAACCCATTTTTGCGTACTGATTTGCTCGAGTCTTTCTTCAAATGATCCATTTGACATATAGGGGTTACGTGCGACATAGGCTTCTATCTTTTCTTCGGCAATAATCCCTTCATCTCCAAACAAGGCCCATTGCCGCATGCCCGCACGTACGGCATCCTCATAGGCTGATTTTGCAGCCCCCGAATACCAGCCTCTTAGTGAAGCTTCCGCCAAAAGCAACTGCGTCTCGGCATTGGTCATGGTCAAGACCGGGCTGCCAAAATTCAATATCGTATTGGGATGGGGTTCGGAATAGGTTTGGAAATCAGCGGGTTCACCGAAAAAAGCCCCATTTTTTAACCCACGCTGAAGAACTGTGGCAGTATCATAAACATAACCATTCCCGCCGGGAGCGTTCACCCAAACAACGGCGATCACATTTAATCTTGGATCTCCGGTAATTTTAAGGTGTTCTATCAAGGTTTCGGCATATTTTCCTCCTTGCGTATTACTAATTCCGACTTGGGGATCTTGATAATCTTGTTGCAGCAAGACGGCAGCCTTTGGGTTACGACTGTGTGGTATTGGACCATTCTCAAAAGAAACTTTGGCAATGTCCTCGTCAGCAAGAATAACACCTCCTGCTATGGCTTTTTTAACCCAGGTTTCGGCGATATCCGGTTTTGCCTCCGTCAGCCTCATCGCCAGACGGAGCATAAGGGAATACGAAAACTTTTTCCATTTTGTGATATCTCCCGCATAGAATAGATCGGAGCTTCCGAAGGTGGGTAAGGATGGATTGAACGCATTTGCGGCTTTTTCCAATTCTTGCAACATGTTCAGATAGATATCTTCTTGCCTGTCATAAACAGGCCGAATATCCCCGTCAAGTACCTTTAATGCTTGGGAATAAGGAACATCTCCATGCACATCTGTGACAATATGGAACATGTATATTTTCCAGATCTTTGCAGCTGAAAGCATGTTGATTTTTTGCGGATCATCCATCACGGCCTGAATAACTCGCTCGTTATCCATCAATGAAGAATTGTATATCGGCCAATGGCTTCTTGCCGCACTTTCGTTGAAATATTTATCTCCTGTACCCCGAACTTCACTGTGGGTCGCAAAATGCTGCATGGCTTGTGCCAAAATAAAATGCTGGCCGTCGGCTCCGTTGGTGAAATTAAAAGAAGCTCCAATAAGTTGGGAATTGGTAAACAAATACGAAGGAACTACTTCTTCGAAGGCATCTGGATTTTTGTTTAATTCAGAAAGGTCTGTCAGATCACTGCAGCCTAGCCAGCAAAAACTGGTCAATGCGATAATAATCAGCGGGTAATTATATGTGATTTTCATGATTGAATTCGATTTAAAGTACATACTTGATAGGAAATAGACAGATCAAAAACTGATTTTCAGGTTCAATCCGATCTCCCTCGTTCTAGGCAACATCACTCCCGAAAAATTTTGGTCGTTACTGTTTGGATCAGACGCTTGTTCGGGATCGAAGTGGTCTGAGTTCCTGTATAGGATCGCAAGGTTCCTCGCAACCAATGATATTTGGGCTTTATTTAACCCCAAGGCTTGAATTTTACCGAGTGGCAAATTATAGTTTAATATCAGGTTTCTAAGTTTGACAAAGCTTCCGTCAATCATGAAGTTTTCTGCATACTGCCCATCATTGTTATAATAGGTGGACATAAAGGTAGAAGGCCAGGTTTGGGTGAATGCGTCTCCATTTTGATCAACTCCGGAGTAGGTAAGTCCATCTTCCCTACCTGGCAATGTCTCCTTAAGCAGGCCAAAACGCCACATATACTGCTTGTTTTGGGAAAAGAAATTGTTGCCAAACTTCCCGTCCAACAGGATATTCAAGGAGAAGCTCTTGTAGGAAAAGGTGTTTTCATAACCCATGGTAAAAGGAGGCACACCTATTCCCAGCGCCTGTACAGGACCCAGCATCGCATAGCGGCTTCTGCTGTTATATACCCTAACTCCCTCCTCATTGTACATATAACTTCTTCCAAAGCGGGTACTCAGATCTTTCCCCAAGAGGCTACTCGCCCCAGTAGCCTGGCCTTCCGCAAGTGTAATAACGCGGTTTTCATTATAGCCCATGTTAAAGCTTGTATTCCATGTAAAAGATCCAGTCTTTACCGGCACACCAGTCAATAAGAGCTCTATTCCCCTATTTCTGATTTCACCAACATTAAGAAGAGTGGAAGTGGCACCGGAAGATGGAGCAATACCTGTAGAAACGATATCATCGGTATTCAACCTTCGGTAATAGGTTAGGTCAATGCCCAGCCTTCCCTGTAGAAAACTCGCATCCAAACCTATCTCAAATGTCGTGGATGTCAAGGGTCTCAGATTTGGATTTGAAATGGCAGTGGATGAAGTTTGTACCGGCACGCCCATATGTCCTCCCTGCCTGAACCCGAAAAGTTGATTGATGGCATAGGGTGAAACAGTCGCACTTCCCACTTCTGCCCATGAGGTGCGGAATTTGGCAAATTCGATGCTTTTGGGAAGGTTGAATAGGCTGGATAAAATAACGTTTCCTCCAATCGATGGATAAAAAATCCGGTTATTCCCTTTACTCAACGTTGAGAACCAGTCTTGACGGGCTGTAAGGCTCAGGTAGATGGTCTCCTTGTAGTTGAAATCCGTGGAAGCAAATACCGAATTTGTACCCGAGCGGACCAATCCTTTATTAGGGACTACAATGGCCAAGTTGGTATGGCTTATCCAGTCGGGAATGATAAATTCGGAACCAATTAAGGATGTGGAAAAGTTATTGTCCCTTTCCAGATTCGCTCCTCCCATGGCTGAGAAGTTAAAATTTTCCAGAAACCCGGTACTGTAATTTGCGATTAACCTCGCGTTTGTACGCGATTGTTCATCACTGACAGATCTATAGGTACCTAAAGGACGGTAAGCCGTACCTTTCGGATAATAATCCTCGCCGTTCCAGCTGCTAAAATCCCGCATAAAATCGGCTTTGATAAATAGGTTGTCCAATACATCATAAGTCAAACTGGCTTGGGAAATCACCCGATTTCGATAATCTTCATTCCTCATCTTATCCCTTGCAAAATATGGGTTTGTTGCCTGGTTGACATGTTGCCATTCGATTTCCTGACCGGTTTCGGGATTGTAGCCTGGGGCCAAGCTACGTACATCTACCGTATTGGCCAGCAAATAAACGCCCCAGGCGGAGTTTGTCCCCACATATCCCACACCGGGCCGGTTTACACCGTATTCATAATTGTATTGAATTTGGGTATCGAAGCTAAGCTTGTCACTAAGAAAGGTTTTTAGATTTAAGTTGGCGGTTTGTCTGCTGAAGTTAGAACCGTGGACAATGGCCTGAGACCGTAGGTCAGACATGGAAAATCGATAAACTACGGCCTCGTTTCCACCTGAAATAGCAACCGTGTTTACCACATTGGTGCTCGATCGATAAAAGTTTTTGATATTGTCTTTTACGTTTACCGGTGAATAGGGCCGCATGACACCATCAAACTGCATATACGGCTGTCCATCCATTTTCTCACCATAAGACAACCTGCCTGTACTTTTGGCTTGTCCCTGGTTTTGGGGACGAATTCCCAAGCTTCCCTGACCGTATTCGTATTGGTAGTCCGGAAAGATATTGATGGTACCTACCGTAACGTTGGAATTAATTTCAACACCCATTCCCTTCTTACCTCTTGTTCCTTGCTTCGTGGTAATCAATATTACTCCATTGGCCGCTTGACTTCCATAAAGTGCGGCTGCGGCACCACCCTTCAATACTGAAATGGATTCAATATCATCTGGATTTATGCTTTGTATACCGTCCCCCAAGTCGGTAGTGGCTCCATCTGCCTGATCAAGTATGGTAGTGGGGTTATTGGAGATGGGCATTCCGTTGATAACATACAAGGGTTGGTTATTTCCGCTCAGGGAACCGTTTCCGCGTATGACGACCCGGCTGGAACTGCCTGGACCACTGGCCATACTGGTTGCGTTGACGCCAGCAATTTTTCCGGTTAGGGAATTGGCAATGTTCGTCTCTCTTGCCTGCGTGAATTCTTCACCCCTGACTTCGGTCACGGAATACACAAGCGATTCCTTTTTTCTTTCCAAGCCAAAAGCCGTCACCACTACTTCCCCCAAGGCCTGAGATTCACTCTCCAAAGTGATTGTAAGGGAAGTCTGTCCACCTACGAGTATCTCTTTGGTGGCATATCCAATAAATGAAACCACGAGAACTGCTCCCTCGGATACATCCAACATAAAAGTGCCGGACAAATCCGTAACGGTACCATTCGTTGTACCCTTGACCAGTACGGTTGCTCCCGGAATGGGTTCTCCCGTGGCATCTTGGATTAGTCCTCTGATTTGGGGAACTTGTTTTTCAGTCACTTCCCCTCTTTCTGAAACCATCAGTGGCTTGCCTTCTATACCAAGGGTACTAGAGACCACGTAAATGGTGTTGTTTAGCCGTTTGAAATCAAAATCCGACGCTTCGGCAAGGTATTCCAGCACCTCTCTCAAGTTGCTGTCGGCAAATGCAAAACTGAATGTTTTTTTGCTTTTGGCAATACTCTGGTTATAGGTAAATCTGAAGGAAGTTTTCCCCTGAATATGATCGAGGACTTCTTTTAGCGACTGTGCCTCTATCTTGATGTTGATCTTAACATCTTCCAGGTTTTGGCTGTTGGAAGGCGTTGCCAAGATGAATTGCATTGCCAATATTTGTACAAAGAAGGCATAGAAAAGCCTTTTTGATGCCATGATCAATAGTTTTAGTAAATTAATTTTCATAATTTTGTGTGCTTTAATTTTCTTAATGAAGCGATTTAATTAATAAAGTTTAAGGCGTTGATCCAGAGCTGTGGCCGCAGTCTCTGGATCTTTTTTTTTGTGTTTTTTTATGTCATAGGCATTCAGTTTCTACATTGTTTAATGGTTAATGTGATGGTTTTAGTGGACACATCTGTCTCATAGGTGAAATCCAAAATATGGGTCAATCCTTTCATTATTGTCTCGATCCGTTCTCCCTGGTACCTGCCGGTAATGAGGCAGTCAACTTTTTTGGATTGTTTGTCCATTGCAATGGTGACACCATAAGCCCTTTCGAGCACTTTAAATACTTCTTCTGCCGGAAGTGAGTTGAACTGAAGCTTTCTTGTATGCCATCCTATGTAGAAATCTGGGTTGACCTCACTCACAGCAATTTGATTTTCAAGTAAAACCGCCTGTTGTCCTGGGACGAGTTGCACTGTACTTTTGGAAACTGTATCAGCGACTTTTACGCTCCCGGATGCCACTGTCACCTCGGGTGCCTGAAATGTGTTGACATTGAAAGTTGTCCCCAAAACTGTCACTTCCGTTTGATTTGAAATTACCTTAAATGGCTTATCCGGATCAGAGGTCACATCAAAGTAAGCTTCTCCATAAAGCTTTACCAACCGCTCATCTGAACCAAAAAACGCTGGAAATTCCAGCTTGCTGTTTTCATTTAGCCGAACCATACTCCCATCATTAAGGGTAATCGTTGACCTCATTCCTATTTCAGTCGTCTTGACCGTCCACTCCGGTTCTTCTGGAGTTGTTCGCATGGAATAATTGAACGCTAGCAGAATTAACCCGATGATGAAGAGAGAAGCGGCATACTGGCGTGATGCCACAAAAATTTGTCTGATTTTTCTTTTCCGATTATTACTTAAGAAAATCCTGGCAAAAACACTGGCTTTGGCTTGCTCCAAATACGCAGCATCAGGTTCCACACCTCTCTTTTCTAGCTCCTCCAACAACGACTCAAATGCATGCCTTTCTTTTGCACCAGTGCCGGTGGAAAGAAAACGTCTGGCAAATTCAAAAATAGTTTGATTTTTCATCAATAACTTTGGGGTTGTAGTATAGAAGTACCAAAATGCGAAATGATCAGCTATTCGTCTATGAAAAAAATGTAAAAAATTTTATCCTACCACAAAAACCACTACAATCAATTCGAGCGACTGTCTCAAATAATACAGTGCTTTTTTTATGTGATTTTCCACAGTAAACACAGAAATACCCATTTTGACGGCAATTTCTTTGTTGGATAGAAAACCAAAACGGCTTAGTTCGAAGACTCTTTTACATTTTAACGGCAATCTTCCTATTGCAGCCTCAATGGCGGAACGTGTATCCTTTTCTTCCAAATATTCTTCTGTTGAATTGGATGATTTCCATTCCCGTATAAACTCCAATTGGACCCTGTTAAATTTGTTCTTGCGAAAATGTTTGGCTATTTGATTTTTGCCGGCACCAAATAAATATGCCTGAAGGTTTTCTATGGAAGGTTTGTCGGGATTTTTCCAAAGTCCGATGAATACATTTTGAACCAAGTCTTCGGAGGTTTCCTTATCCTGCATAACCTTAAAAACATACCGAAAAACGGTCGAGAAATATCGGTCATATATTGTTTCAAAAGCCATGGATTCTGCTTTTTCATGCATTATCACAAGCAATTCAGCATCGGTCAGGGTATCAAATCGTTTCAAAATACATTTGGATTTTTAGGGATTCTTATCTTTATATAGACTTGGTTATCATATCGGAAATAAACCAGGTGGTCAAACCAAAAAAAATTCCCACACCAGCTGGTCTGAGGAATTCACCCGTTTTTAAATCTTATCAAAATTTAAATCAATATTTCTATAAAAAAAATCTTTCCACCATAAAATTTTGAAGTTTGAAGTAAAAAAAATACTTATAAATTTAGTTGATTTATTGTCCTTAACCGAAAAAATTCCTTAGCGTTGTTTTGGCTTAAAACAAAATGAAAAATTACTGGGGATTTTTTCGTATAAATCAGAGAATTTCGCAATTATTCATAAGCCCAAACAACTTGACTCCACACTTCAGGCCCATCGTTTTTTTTAATCGGACCGGGTGTACTTCTCCCATTTTTGATGAGTTGGGCAAGTTCATCACGCAACGAGTCAGCTATGTCCAAGTATGTTGTTATCAAGTTTTCATTTTCGCCGGGATCCATTCCACTGTTATAAAGTTGAAATTCAGGAAGGCCTCTCAAAGCATCGCCACTCATCGGTTGGTCCCATCCGAAGTGCCACTTTCCAACAAAAGCCGTGTGGTAACCGCTTTCCTGAAGCAATTTCCCAACAGTCAAACGTGCCGAATCAATCAACGGCTTTGAATATCCCCCCAAAACGCCACTCTTTAGTATAGATCGCCAATTATAACGGCGAGTCAAAATCCCATATCTGGTCGGTGTGCAGACTGCCGAACTGGTATGGGCATCCAAAAATCTAGCACCATTGTCCGCCAAACTGTCAATATTACGGGTATGGATTTTTGACTCCTGTTTATAACAGGAAGCATCTTCAATCCCCATATCATCGGCAAGGATTTAAACAAGGGTGGCAAAGCCGTATGAGCAACCAACACTATATTTGCTAAAAATAAAACTTTACGATAAATCATGTTTACGGATAATGGAATAACATTCAATATACAGCATTTTAAGCCAAAGAATCAAACATTAATGCTGGGGAAAATTGAAACACCAATCACCCGAATACTTTCGTAAACCGCTGATATCGCATATCATTTTGACAGGGACGTATTCCTTCAGATTTTTGTCTTAACCAGAGAGAAATTAGCTGTCTCATATTTTAATCCAACTCCCAAAAAAGCCTGTTTTGTAGGACATATTCAAACATTTCCTGATAAAGCGCTAATTGAATGTCCAGGATGTCCTCATAGGTAGCCTCATCCTCGATGGTTCCATGAGGGCTTTCAAAGGTAAAAGACATGGTACCGGTGGCATGATGCAAGGCACTGACCAAGTTAAACGATGCCTTCGGCGGAAACTCCGCGTCGTCATCAGCCAAACTCAGCGAATAATTGGGGCCACGGTTAGGCAGTCCCTCGTTGATAAATCGGTTGTTTAGACCTACGGCAAATTCCGAAAGTCTCTTTTTCATGAATAGAGGAGCATGACTGTTCTGAATTACGAAAGGAGTACAGGAGCAGGAATGTAGCGAAACGGTCATATCTGGCACCTCTTCACGTGCCACCTTAAAAATGGCCTTGGTCTCTGCGGCCATCGGATCAAAAAAATCGTCATGCATCATATTGATTCCATCATCGTTGTAGTAGGCACCAAGGATTTCTACGTTGCCTTTCATCGGATGAAGGGCTTTGGCATGGGGCCAGCGCCACGGAGTTCCATCCAATTTGGTACCCTGACCGTATTTGGTCATGATATCTTCGGGCAAACCAACAAAGGTGTCATATGGACTCCGACGTCTCCCGTCCGGATTCCCGTTGGGAATAATTATCACCCTGAATTTGTCAAAATATTCCTGAATCTGAGGCCACTCCCTCCCCCTGTGATCCTTACCCGTTTCGGCTATATGAATTAGGTTGATCAGGCCAACCAATCCTTCACTCTCCTGCCCGTGAACTGGGCCCAAAAAGAAAATGACAGGTTTGGTGGCTGAATTTTTCTTGGCATAAAAGGCCGGATTCAGGGCTGCAACAGCCGAATTATAATTTGCTTGGGATTTGAAATCTTCCTTTTCACCATAATATACGGCATAAAGGGGCAGCCCACCGGGAGATTCGGCAATGGTGGTATAGATTCCTTTCGTCATGGACCGCAGTTCGGCGTCAATATCGTCCAGCGTAGCTTTATAAAAATCAGGCCGATCGGTTGGGTTTGGTGGATCGCCAGCCTGGGGGAAAGTTTGGGCCAGTGAAACGCCAGAAAGTAAACATGTAATCAGGGCTATGAATAATCGGATTGAGTTCATCTTTTGGATATATTTGGTAAGTGTTGTAGTTCCCTTTTTCTTCCTGATTCCTTTTGAATTCTGGTAGCAGGTGGTTAAAATAAAATTATAAGTTAGCTCTAATTGGGATCATTTCAAATGAATTCCTCATTTTATCGACTCCTTCAATAAACCCACCCCAGAAGCTTTAAAAGGTTATAAAAGCTCAATAAGAACTAACTGACAAAAAGACAAAATAGAGTAAAGTCTAAACATTACTCTTTTTGGATTCCTCATTATAAAAGACTTTTTCACCAGACCACATAGATTTTACCTTTACTTTTACCTGATTCCAACAAGGTATGGGCCGCCGCAATCTCACCTGCCGGAAAGGTTGCTCCCACTTCAGGTTTGATGTCACCTTTACTCCACAAACCGACCAAATCACGCAGACAACTACCGATAATATCTATTTTATTGTCCGCCAAACGCAGCATATTTACCCCAATAATCCCCTGGGACTTCATCATCATAAACAAGGGGCTCACAAATCCTGTCTGTAACAGGAATTTTACGTCATTGATCAAAAGACTTTTCTTCCCGCTTCTGGCTGCTCCTCCAAAACAAAAAATCCGTCCTCCAAAAGCAAGCAATGAAAGGTCATTTTTGAAGGTTTTGCCGGCTACGGTGTTGAATACATAATCGACTTTTCTCTTGCCAAGTTGCTTTTCAATGACTTCTTTGTAATTGTCTTTTTTGTAATTGATAGGCATCTCAACTCCTTGATTTTCAAGAAAAGATATTTTTTCAGGTGAGCTGCAAAGGCCGATAACCCGAACACCTATGCGGTGGCATAATTGTGTCAACGCAACGCCGACACCTCCGGCACAGGCATGAATCAGGGCAGTTTCTCCCGCATGCATGCGACTGATATAATCTGTCATGTAGTAGGCAGTACAATATTGGGTAGCTAAAGCACACGCCTCACCGCCAGCGATGGAACTGCCAATAACCGCAGCACCCCTGAAATCAGCAACGGCTTGGGAAGCGTAACCACCGAACCGGGTAAAGGCCACTACCCGCTGGTTTTGAAATTCCTCCGGAACCAGGCTGCCTTTTCCAATTACTTTACCCACCACCTCATAGCCTGGCACAAAGGGGACCTTGGGGGCATCCTTATATAGTCCGTTGCGTGCCATTACGTCGGCAAAATTCAGC